>CAKZNJ010000236.1 GCA_937129505.1 uncultured Anaerolineae bacterium
CGCAAAATGGATTTGCATTCCGCCAATCTCCTGTTCCTGTGCCTACTTCCGTTATCGGCATGGGAAGGGAAAGGTTGAGAAATCAGCTCTAGAAAATCGCCCTGACTTGATAGCAACCTGCCGCTATGGGTGAGAGCTTCTCCTCTTCCAGCATAGTTTGATTATTTCGCTTTTTCAAAGTACCTTAGCGAAAAACGGCGCTCTGGGCTACGAGCCGAGAGAGAAATCTAAAGCTTCTGAGTCGCTTTTTCGCTGTCAATAGTACATCTCCGCTGTGTGATATTGAACGTTGCCTCTCCCATGTCCTGTCGAACACCGCCTCGCTTATGTCACGTCGAACAGAGTTCCCCCTGTCATGTCGAGATGGGAACATGACGCCGTAGCGTCACTTGATGAGGAAATGACATGAATACTGGTCAGCTTCCAAGGAGGCATGTTCAGCTCGGTTTGGCTTTTGTCTTGCTCCACCAGACCCACCTCATTCTGTTATGAGTATCCAGCGGGGAGACCACTTGCCTACTCGACCTGTGCCCCTCACCCCCGGACCCTGTCCCACGAAAGGGAAAGGGGGGCAAGCTCCCTTCCCCCTATGGGGGAAGGGCAGGGGATGAGGGAATGACATAAATTCCGCTCAGCTTCCGAGCAGGCAAGTTCGGCTCGGTTTGGATTTTGCCCTGCTCCATAAGCCCCCAAACAATGGTGTCATGAGTAAAGAAGTGAGTGAGTCATCTTTGCGATCCTCCAACAGCCAAAACGCAGGCAAGGATGCCCGCGCTCCCAACAGGTAAGAGGCCAGAAGCCACCAATTGTCGATCCCTTTGAGAAAACCTTGGATTTGACTCAGCGAAGGATTGACTTTCGGTACAGGATTCGGTATGATACAAATGCGCCAGGTCGGTCGGGTGATCGCGGCTCTGCCTCGTCAGGGCTGAGGAAAGTCCGCACTCCGTAGAGCACGACGTCGGGTAATACCCGGGGCGGGGTAACCCGCCGGATAGGGCCACAGAAACATACCGCCTTGCCGGCAACGGCAGGGTAAGGGTGAAACGGTGGTGTAAGAGACCACCGGCATCCGCAGCAATGCGGTTGGCCAGGTAACCCCCGTCGGGAGCAAGGCCAAGCAGGGACAAGCGCGCAAGCGGGGAGGCTGCTCGCCTCCTGGTGTTTCACCCGAGTCCCGGGTAGGCCGCATGAGGTGCGCGGCTACGCGTGCCCTTAGAGAGATGATCACCCACGCGGCTGCTAGGTTGCGCTGCGGCGCAATTAGGCAGGACCGCCGGACAGAATGCGGCTTACAGACCGACCTGGATTTTCGTTCAATCGCCGAGGATGCGCTCCGCCCGCTTTTCCCACGTATAAGCCTGAGCTGTGAGCCGAGCTGCTGCCGCTAACTGATTCCTGCGAGCAGAGTCTTCCATCAGCGTGGATAGCGCGCCTTCCCAAGCTTTTCCCTCTCGGATTGGCAGAAGAACGGCGTTTTCAGCGTTTAATACTTCGCCCAGGACAGCCAAATCACTCGCTAAAATCGGTCGAGCACTGGCAAGGTACTCAAAAAGCTTCAGCGGGCTGAGATAGGGGGCGATATCCCCTCCAGAGGAGGCTGCAACCCGTTCTTGGTAGGGCATCAATAAGACATCACAAGCCATCTGAAAAAGGGGAATTTGTGCTGGGGCAACCAGCCCCGTCAAAGTGTAATTAGCTAGCTGCCGTGATTTGAATTGCTGCTCAAGCTCTTCCTTTTGCTCCTTTTCTCCTCCCACAATCAAGAAGTGTGCTTGCGGCAAGGCGCAAGCCAACGAGATGATTAGCTCTGCCCCGCGCCCACGGTAAAGATGTCCGGTGTAGCCGGCGATAAAGCCATTCGGGAGCTCCCAACCATCGGTGCGCAGTTTTTGACGCGCCGCTGCGGGCGATAAAACAGGGGTATATTGATCTAAATTGACTCCATCTGGGGCAATCGTAAGGAACTTAGCTCCCTGCTTAGCGAGTAGTGGGTAAGTTTCGGTTAGATCATTGGCTAGAGCCTGAGTGATCGCAACCACCCGCTTTGCTCCCCTGCCAAGCAAGAAAAGGCGAAAGAGCTGAGCAGCGCCTCCCCGTGGCAAATCGTGGGCTTCGAAAATTGTCGCTTTTCCCCATAAGCTTGCCAGTGCTGCCGCCTGTGGCAGACGGGTAAACAGGCAATGCGCCCCCCAGCGTTGGGCTTTCAAGATCGCTTGGAGGGCATAATCATAGCGACGCGCCCAGCTTCTAGCTTCGATCCAGTCCACCTCAAAGGGCGATGCCAATCCGTACTCAGCAGCAAGGTCTTGCCAGTCCACCTGTTTGAAGCTTCTCTCCAAGTGGGTTTGGGAGAGGGAAGGGGTGAACCATCTTTCCCCCTTCTCCCCTTGGGCGAGGGCAGGGCGGCGAGGGTGGGTAGGGTAAGCTAGAAGCAACACTTCATGCCCCAAGCGAGCAAAGGCGTTTGCCATTTGCAGGGTCTGGATGGCATTTGCCCGGCGGGAGGGTAAGCCAGAAGGGGCAATGACGGCAATCTTCATCTCCCGCTCACCGCTTTTTGATAGATTTGGAGAAATTGATCCGCAGCTCTTTCCCACGTAAGCGTCTCTGCCCAGCGACGATTAGCCCTTCCCATGTTCAAGTTGAGTTGCTCATCGGTTAGCAAGCGATACGCCGCCTGCACCATTCCATCGACATCGGTAGGAGGATAAACATAACCCGTCTCTCCATGGCGAACAGCTTCTGCCACTCCCCCGCAATCGCTAGCGATGACGGGCAGACCGTAAGCACCAGCTTCCAAATAAACCAAACCAAAGCCCTCAAAGGACATTTTTTGGGGGCTTGTTTCTTCCTGAGGCGTGAGGACAAAGAGGCTGGCTCGCTCGTAAAAGCTTGCCAAGGCAGTTTGGCTAACCGAGCCGTGGAAGGTGACCCCCGCTATACTCTGGCAGTTCATCATCTCGCGCAGGCGTTGAGTGTAGGCGTTATTCGGGCAAAATCCGACAATATCATAGCGCGCCCTCGGTATCTTTTCCCTTAAGCGGGCAAAAACCTGCAGGGAAACCTGATAACCTTTGCGCGGTTTCACCTCTCCAACGCTCAGCAAGGTTGGTGTCTCGGGCAGACGCCGATTGAGAGCTACCTCGGGCGGGACACTTTGATAGAAATCGTTCCCGTTTAAGACCGGGGTTATTGGTACATTGGTGAGCACCTCCCCAAAGAATTGTTGAATTCGCTTGCTAGTTGCATTTGAAACCGGGCAGAGATGGGCAGCACAGCGAAGCACCTGTCGGTACAAGAGTCGGTCAAAAAAAGAAGCCTGCCAGATGACACCGTACGTGCCATGGGCGGTAATGATGTGCGGACAGCCGGATAGTTTGGAAAGCCAGTGTCCGACCAAGCCGGTGGGATAAGCCTCCAACGAATGAACTAGGTCAAGAGACATCTCAACAGAACGAACTGATTGGTAAGTCTGCCACAAGCGCCAAGCACCGCCCAGGCTTCGCAGACTGGCACTTTGGGTGGCGGGCAGGGGAATACGGCGCAAATTGGGGAAAACGTCACGGGTATCTGCCAATTCCTGAGCTGGTACGAACAGGACTCCCTCAACCCTGCGGCTCAATTCGCCAATCAAACCCAGCGCATAGGTGCGCCAACCGCTCGGTTTTTGTAAGGCAGGGAGGATAAAGCCCACTCTCATAACATGTTTTGATGGCTAAACTGACTTGCCCGCTGACGAAAGGCCATCCCAAAGACAAACACAGAAAGACTCACCCCCAGAATGTATGATGCTGAGAGCAGGGTAGCATTGGCGATGTAACCGTATTTGGGCACAAAAAGGAAGATACCCACGATTTTCAAAATCGCCAGACCAAAATTGACCTGAGCGGGAAATTCAGCTCTGCCGATGGCTAGTAAGGCAGGACGCTGCCAATAAAATGTATTAGCAACGAAAAAGCCCACTAACAAAATTACCAGGGCGGGATAAGCAGGCAGGTAGGGTTCGGTATAAAGAAAGCGGATGAGAGGTTGTCCTAGCAAACCCAACCCGACAGCCATCAAAAAGGTGTATCCCCCAGCAATCAGGCTGCCTTGGCGCAGCAAAGAGCGCACGCCATCCCAGTTTCCTCGCGCGATCTGGCGAGAGAGTTCGGGGTAAGTAGTTTGTGGTAGGGGACTGATTGGCATTTGGACAAGGTTGATGAGCGAGAGCGCCAGTTTGTAATAACCAGTTTCCACGGGATTGCGCAAAAAAGATATCCACAACAATTCACTGTCTTTATTGATTAAACTGAGCGAAGCGCTGATATTGGTGCTGATGGCAAAGCGGGATATTTCTCCCAGTTTAGAGTGCAGCAGATTCAGCGGTGTTTTCCACCAGTCTTTTCCCCATCGCCGCCCTGCTTCGCGTAAAGCCGCCCACGTCAAGCCCAAGGCGCCAACTGACTTGCCCAAAATATATGCCCATAGCACACCCACCAAACCACTGCGGTTGAAGGTGGCTAGAACAATGAACAATAAAGTAACCAGGCTGCCAGCCACCTGCAGCCAAGCCAAACGGCGAAAGCGATCAAAGATTTGCAATAAGCCAGTCGACGACTCGGCGATCAGATTGGCAAGGACAATCCAACCATAAAGGACAAACCAGTTGGCTGTTTGAGGGTCCTTTGCTAGCCAACGCGCTCCCAGAGGCGCCAAAGCCCAAATGAGCGAAAAGGCAATAAAGGAAGCTCCCATCTCAGCGATGGCGGCACCCTTAAAGAGAGCGGCAGCGCGGTTTTGATCGCCTTGTTCTTCAAATTCGCCTACGTAGCGGACGACCAGCTCGCTCATCCGAAAGGACGCAAAGCGGTTAATAACACTGGTGAAGACGATAATTGCTCCTAGTACACCGAAATTTGCTACCCCTAAGAGGCGAGCGGTGAGGATACCCTGCACCATGCTGATTGCTGCTGAGAGACCCGTAGCGCTGAAAAGATAAGCGGAATTTTTAATGACTCGCCGCAGGAGAGGGTTAGAAAGAGACTGCTTCTTAAGGCTATCAAGAACAGGGAGCATCCTAGAACTCATGTTTGCACTTGGCTAGCCCAAGCGCGCTCCTTGAGGTACCAAGCAACCAAAGCTTCCACTCCTTCCCTCAAACCCACTTTAGGGCGCCAACCCAAACGGGCTTGGGCTTTCTGTGTGTCCGCCCAATTGGCATACATGTCTGCGGGATGAAAGGGAGCATAGGTAACCTGAGCGCGTTGATTGGTCAACTCCTCGAACAAAGTCAACAATTGACCGATTTGGATCGTCTCATGTCCGCCCAAATTGAGAATCTCATACCCCATCGGCTTTAGGGCGAGGATCGTTCCCTCTGCAATGTCATCCAAATAGGTGAAACCCCGCGATTGAGTACCATCACCATAGATCGTGACGGGTTTCCCCTCCATAATGCCCTGCACAAAGCGAAACATGACCATATCGGGGCGCCCAGCAGGTCCGTAAACGGTGAAGTAACGCACGACAGTTATATCGAGACCGTAAAGATAATGGTAAGTATGACATAGAATTTCGGCTGCTTTCTTGCTTGCCGCATAAGGCTGCAAAGGGCGGTCGCTTGTCGCGTCTTCGGGGGTAGGCAGAGGAGCATCGGCGCCATACACGCTGGACGTGGAAGCCAAAAGGAATTTATTAATGCCGTGCTGACGGCAGGCTTCTAACAAATTGAGCGTGCCCGTCAGATTCGTTTGGTAATACACCCAGGGATCGAGCAGGGATTGGCGCACCCCAGCCCGAGCAGCTAAATTGATCACCGCCTGCCAGCCCTCCGAGGGCATTTTGGCGAACAACGCCTGAACGGCTTGCGGCTCACCGATATCCAAGCGCTCAAAAGTGAAGTTGGGAAAGGCAAGGAGCTTTTTAAGCCGGTATTCTTTCAGGCGCACATCATACGCATCGTTGAGGTTATCGACGCCGTAAACCTCATGTCCCTGCTCGAGCAGTCTTTCTGCTACTCGTGCCCCGATAAAACCCGCCACGCCGGTAAGGAGGTAATGACTCATTTAAAGCCTCACCACCTTTGGATGATCTTTGCCTAGCTTTCCGAGGGCATTGCGGGTGTCGACAATCAGCTTGGCATTTTCCAATATGGCGACATAGTTATAGCTGCTATGATTGGTGATAATCACCACACAATCCGCCTGACGGATAGCTGCCATCAAGTCAGGCTCACTGTGATAATCCATCCCATCGTGGTTTAAAGACGGTATATAGGGATCGTGATAGCTCACTTGAGCACCTTTTTGATACAGCAACCCAATCACATCCAATGCGGGTGATTCGCGCAGGTCGTCGATATCCGCCTTATACGCTGCACCTAAAACCAAAACGCGACTATCCTTGAGCGGTTTTCCATGTTCATTTAGGGCATCTTGCACTTTCCCAACAACATAGCGGGGCATATTGGTGTTGATCTCGGAAGCCAGTTCGATAAAACGGGCGGTGTATTTTAAGGCGCGCAGTTTCCAAGAGAGGTATAAGGGGTCTATGGGAATACAATGGCCGCCTAACCCAGGGCCGGGGGTAAACTTCATAAAGCCAAACGGTTTGGTCGCTGCGGCATCTATGACTTCCCAAACATCAATACCCAAGCGATCACACATGATTGCCATTTCGTTCACCATGCCGATATTGATCATCCGAAAGGTATTTTCGAGCAGCTTAGCCATCTCTGCCACTTCGGCAGATGAAACAGACACAACAGTTTGAAGCGCTTGGCGATACCAATGACTAGCTACTTCTGTGCAGGCTGAGGTAATCCCCCCAACCACTTTAGGAGTGTTATAGGTCGTCCAGTCGGTGCGACCGGGATCAACTCGTTCTGGCGAGAAGGCGAGGAAGAAGTTTTCCCCCACCCGCACACCGTTTTGTTGTTCAAGGCGGGGCAAAAGAATCTCGCGCGTCGTTCCGGGGTAGGTTGTAGATTCCAATACGACAACCATGCCGGGATGGATATAGCGCGCCAATTGATCGGTTGCGTCAAGGATGAAGGAAAGGTCTGGATCGCCCGTTTTGCGTAAGGGCGTCGGCACGCAGATACTGACCGCCTCGACGTTGCTAAGCACAGAAAAATCAGTCGTTGCTTCCAGCTTTTGGTTGTGGACAAGGTTTTTTACGCTTAAGGAAGACACATCTTGAATATGGCTCTCGCCCCGTCCAATCGTTGCAACTTTGCGCTCATCCGGATCAATGCCGATAACGTGAAACCCGGCTTCTGCGAAAACCACGGCTAATGGAAGACCAACATAGCCTAAACCAAGCACAGCAACGCGGGCTGATTTGTCTTGTAATTTCTCCAGTAAAGCTTCTTTCGGGTTGTCCATTGGGTCTCCTTAGAAGAGAGATAGTTGTTTGGCAGGTTGATCGGTATCGAAGGTTGAAGGGGAGGAGTTTTCTTGTTCGCTGGGGGTTGCTTTGGACAGCAACTCAGGCAAACGCAGAAAATCCTGTTCGATGATCGGTTTTAGGGACATTTGATGCAACCCCGCCGCAGGATGATACATCGGCACAATCAATCGTCCTTTTACCCGCACGGCTTGACCATGGACTTCAGAAATTTTGGCATTGGACAAGAAAAGCCCCATGGAATAGCGCCCTAAGGTGATGATCACTTTGGGATTGATCGCTTGGATTTGGCGCTCGAGGTATTGTTTGGTACAGATGTCTACCTCTTCCGGTTTGGGGTCGCGGTTCGATGGCGGACGGCACTTGACCACATTCGTTATAAAAACTTGTTCGCGACGCAGACCAATTTTTTCCAGCAATTCATCGAGGAACTTTCCGGCTGCGCCTACGAAGGGACGCCCTTGCTCGTTTTCGTGAAATCCTGGACCTTCGCCAATAAACATGATTTCTGCATCCACCGGTCCTTCGCCGGGCACAGCGTGTTTGCGCGAATAGTGAAGTTCACACAGTCGACACTGCGCTACTTCTTGAGCTATTCGTTCGAGTTCATCTTTGGCATTCAAGTTGACACCTCCATCGAATTTCAGCTTTACGAGAACAGTCCCGCGCATTTTCGTTGCAAGATCATTTTCCTTGCTTGCCCTGTCTTAATCTCAAAGCGGAGAAGGGTAAGATTTGCTTGATAGCACCGAGCCGATTATAACGGACACTTTGCCCTTGGAGTCAACTTAACCGCATTTTTATCGAGTTTGACATGGAGAGGGGCAACCAAATACAGAGAAATCTCGGGATCGAGCTTTGAGTTAGAAGAGTCGAGATGATGCTCTGGAAGCAGTAGCGATTATGAAAGGTGAGCGCCTGGTCGCTCTGGACGATAGCCTTACCCTAATGGCTGCTGAATTGGCGTACGAATAAGGCTCCCTTCACTTATAATAATTGCGATGATGGTGAACCTGTTAGGTTAGGGCGTTGGCAATAAACGTCGTAATTTCGGCAGGTGAAGGAATCCGCCCGAAAGAAACAACCTTTTCGTTGATAACCAATGCTGTCGTGGAGATGATGTTATATGCCATGATGTCGGGATATTCCGTCACTTTGATAACTTCCGCCTGCACCCCCATTTGCTCTACTACTTGACGAGTAACGGCTTCAAGTTTCTTGCAATTTTCACAGCCTGAACCAAGAACTTTGATCGTAAGCATATTTCTCCTTTTTTACAAAATTGAATTAAACAAATACCCTGTGAGGATGATTGCGACACCAATTACTACAAAAAAAGTTACAAGCAATGGCATTTTTAGAACCCGCTTGAGGATGACCGCTTCGGGCAAACTCAAGCCAATAACGGACATCATGAAAGCTAATGCTGTCCCCAGTGAGGCGCCTTTTTCAATAAGCGTGCCTACGATCGGAACAATGCCAGCTGCGTTCGAGTAAAGCGGTATACCGATCAATACCGCCAAAGGAACAGACCACCATACTTTTGAGCCTAAAATTGAGGCAAGAGCATCTTCTGGAACATAGCCGTGAATCCCTGCGCCAACTGCGATACCAATAACGACGTATAACCACACCCCCCCGACGACCCGCCCCACGGAGTACCAAGCCCGTTCTATTCGGTCTGCCCAACCCATTTTCTCTTCAAAAACCTGCCCACCAACCTTGATTTGCCAGACAAAATCTTTTACATGTTTTTCCATTTTAAGCCGCCCGATAATAAAACCTGCAACGATGGCAACCGTCAATCCTGAAACGATATAGAGCCCTGCAAAACTTTCCAGCCAAAAAGACCAAATAGCAAAATGATGGCAA
>CAKZNJ010000237.1 GCA_937129505.1 uncultured Anaerolineae bacterium
AGCGATCTGCTGAATCATGTTCTGCCCCGCTTCAAGGAAATAAGGAATGCTGTCCGCAGAGAGCTGCGCCATGCCCTGCAAGCGGTTCATGATCATCTGCCTTGCTGCGTTTTCGGCAACCCGCCAGACAACCGCCATCAAGAAAACCGTCACCAGCAAGACAAGGGGCAGAAACAGGTAAACAAAGCGGGCAGCTAAACTGCGTTCTGCCGGGGAGGGAAGCAGAGGAGCAGGGGTCCCCCACCGTTTGGGAGCAAGCATAAAGACCACTTGGCTGAATATCCCGCCGAGCCAGAGCATCCCCGCTGTGGCAAGAGTGGAATGGCGCAGGTTGGTCAGCACGTAATCCAGGCGCACCGCCGCAGAGCCGTCCACCAACCAGATTCGGGTGAGCAAAAAAGCCAAGGGACTGAACGCAGACACCAACCCAGCAGCCACCAACGGATGACGCAACCACCGGTAAAAAGGAGTGCGATAACGTTGGTGAATCATGGCGCTAAAAAGCAGAGCATAGAACAGATACTCCAGCGGGGTGAAGATGCTATGGGTGGACCAAATCATCAAGGGGATACTGCTCAGCGCAGCCACGATCAGGGCGGGAAAAATGCCAACCATCCCCCCTGCAATCATCCAGGGCAGCGCTGCGAAGAGCATGAATGCCGCAGAAGATGCTTGGATAGGCAACCCCGGCGGCGGTAAAGCATTCGGAGCGGTCAGGCGCAGGCCGATGAAAAGGGTCATCAACAGCGAAGCGAGGGCTGCCAAAGCGAGGATCCCGATTGCCTCCCCTTTCCAACGGCTAGGGTAGCGCCGCCAATGGTAAACTAACCAGCCGACAAATCCAGCGCAGGCTAGCCAGGCTGTTACCAAGGCAAAACGACCCAACCAACCCGAAGGGAAGGCTAAGTAGGGGGGTAATTGTGTTAGAGAAAGGATCCATTCGATTTGCATGAGCCGCTCCACTCTCTTATAGCCATTCGATGGTCGTTTGGGTGGCTTTTTCTAAGTTGCTGTAATCGCCTCGCAGTGCGGGCGGCAGCATAGCAGACAGAATATACATGGCTTCATCGGTCATCAGGCGCAGTTCATCTTTTGTCGGGCGCTTCAGTTGAGGGTGGTATCGGAAGGGCTTGCCGAATCGCACCCGAACGCCAGCCTCTTTCCAGCGGCGTGAAGTGCGAAAGGCTGGAAAGCCAACGCTTCCCGTAATCGCAGTAGGGATCAAGGGTACACCGCTGCGGGCGGCGAGATAGGCGATTCCCTCTTTTGCCTGAGAGAGGGCTCGCCGCCGCGTCCCTTCTGGCGCAACCAAGACGATCTCGCCAGCCTTCAACACCTCGAAAATTTGCTGCACGGCGCGACGGTCGAATTCTTCACGGCGCACAGGGATAACCCCCCACAAGCGGGGAAATAAACCGACCAAGGGGTAATCATAGACTTCAATTTTCGCTAGGGGCACAATGTTGCGCGGCACCACATGGACAACGACGATAGGGTCAACAAAGGCAATATGATTGATATAGATGAGCGCCGCTCCTTCCGCAGGGATGTTTTCTAACCCCTCCACCTGATCGAGTTTGACCAATAAGGTCATCCCAATCGTGCGCAACAGGAAACGCAAAACACGGCGCTGAGTTTCCCATCGGGCGTGTTCATAGCGCGTCGGAGCTAGTTGGGATAATGGAGCATTCAGGGTGTTTTGGCTATGCATGGCTAGTCCCCTCAGATGGAAGAGAAAAATTGGCGTAAAAGCCGCGGTAATCTGGCGGCAGTAGCGCGGCGATTTCCATCATCACCCGATCGGCGTTGAGTTGTCTCGCTTGACGACGAGCTTCTCCTTTAGCCAGATTGGGCGGCAGGTGGAGCGGTTTGCCGATATTCATCTCTAATTTGGGCCGTTTTAGGCGCAGGGCGCGCTGGAGAAAATCATCTGTCGAACCGACAATTCCAACCGGAACCACAGCTACTCCTGTCCTTTCAACGAGGTACGCAATGCCAGGGAAGGCACGACGCAGGCCAGGTTGGTGCGTGCGCCCTCCTTCGGGAGCGATCAACAAGGGTCGCCCGCTGGCAAGGATCGCCAAGGCTTGTTCCATCACCTGTCGGTCGTATTGGCCGCGGTGAACCTGAATGCCATGATACAGACGGGCTAAGATATTCTGCCCTTTGCGCTTCCACACCTCCACAGCCCCCATTGCCTCCAGCTCCCTCGGCCAGAAGGCGGCGACAAATGGCGCTTCAAACAAGGAAATATGATTGATGGCGACAAGGTATGCTCCCCCTTTGGGGACATTTTCCAGCCCCCAGATTTGGATGGAGCTGAGCAGGTGAAAAAGGGCGCGAAAGATAGGACGTAAAATTTTTCGCGCTAGGCGGTTGAAGATGGGAACGTGATAAGAGAGAGCAGCTTCTGTTGGCATAGCTTAGCCGACTTGCTCCTGTCGAGAGCGCACAATTTGGATCGCCATCTCGAAAACCTCTTCGATTCCTTTCCCGTCCGAGTTGATGCACACCGCATCTTCGGCAGGGCGGAGCGGGGCGATGGCGCGGGTAGAGTCAACGCGATCGCGCTCCATAATATTATGAAGGATATCTTCATAGGTGATTTTCTCTTCGCGCTGCTTCTGTTCTTCGTAACGCCGTCGGGCGCGTTCCTCTACCGATGCGTCTAGATAGATCTTGATTCCCGCCTCGGGCAGCACGACTGTGCCGATGTCCCTGCCGACCATCACAACACAGCCGCGCAGGCCGATGCGCCGTTGTTGTTTGCTCATTGCCCGGCGTACGCCGGGATAGATCGAGACGATTGAAACTTGGGCATCTACTTGGGGTTGGCGAATAGCCCAAGTGACATCCTGATCCCCAATCCACACATCATACGCACGCCCATCTGCTTTCGAAGGCGGTGTGACGTCAATGGGGACTTTCTCAGCAAGGGCGGTCAGGGTCTCTTCGTCTTGCATGGAGACGCCTTGTTGCAGTGCCAGCCAGGTCAGTGCCCGATACATCACCCCGGTGTCGAAGTAGAGATAACCGAGCGCTTCTGCTAGCCGTTGTCCAAGGGTTGACTTTCCCGAAGCGGCCGGACCGTCAATGGTGATAATCTGCATCGGATTGAGAGGTTTCTTTGAATCAGGGTGAGTCATTCGGCGCTTCCTCGAGTGGAATTTCAAGGGGTAGTTCCCCCTGTTCAATGTTTAACGACTGGCCGTCGGGGAAGAGGTCTGCCCTTGCCCACAACAAGATTGGTTGAATCTCCCATGTCCCTTGGCGAAAGAGCAGCCACTGCAGGGGGAAGGGCGGTATTCCCTGCCAGTTGGGCTGGTATCGCCAGTTGAAATCTTGTCCTCGATACGCCGCCGCCAAGGTGGGCGTCTCGGTGATGGCGGGGGTGATCAGGATGGCAGGGAGCTGAGCAGTTTGCTGAGTGGAAAGTTGGGCGAGGGCTTGCTCCTCGGGCAACACGGTGAGCTGAGTCTGATAGCGCAGTAGCCAGCGCACGGCGGGCGAATCGACCGCTAGGACGATCGGGACGCTATCTGCCCGACCGCTTTCCCATCGCGAAAGGTCATCAACCGTCTTGATCAGCAGGTCAGCATCGCCGATTTGCGGGTATGGCTTCCACAACTCCTGGCGGAAGACTTCACTCCAAGGGTAGGAAAACGCCACTCCCCACACAGATGAAATGGTAGCGAGAACAAAGGCAGCCAACGTGCCGATGACCAACCCCTGAAAAGCTAAGCGAAGCGGCCAAATCATCGCCGCTAGCCAGATGATCAGAGCAATGATCGCCAAACTGGAGAACACGGTTGCTAAACGGAACCAGTCCGAAATGCCGGCGCTGATGAACGAGCTATAAGCGGCTAATTGCAGCCAAAAGAGGGCAAGGAAGATCAAGGTGATGCCTGCCAAAAGCAACGGCGCCCAAATGGGTTGATCTAATTTTTCAACCCAGCGGGAGATTTCCTGAGCGGCAAAGAACCATAACGGCAGGATGAACCACAGCGAGTGTTCCATCTGACGCTCTGGATAGAGAAGCGCCAGCAAAAAGGCAATGGCGAACAGGGTGCTGAGAAAGCCTTGCCAACAAGGATCGAAGCGCACATTTTCTTGCTGGCGGCTAAGCAAGCCCCGCCCGATTGAGATTGCCCCGAAGAGAATCGCCAGTGGTTGATAAACTCCCAGAGCAAGGATCAAGTGCAGCATAGAAACCGAAGCGCCTCCTCCCCACCCCGCAAGATAGGCGAGCAGCGGGCCGGCTGTCGACCCAACGCCTCGCGGATAGAAAAAGAAGAGGGTGCTGGCTAAGAACAGGGTCAGCAGGGCTGCCCCTCCAAGCGACTTAAGCGATTCTTTGGGAGAGGAAAGCTGTTGAAGGAGCGGCGATGTGCACTTCGGAGGGTTAAAAAGCCGTTTTTCCAAGGCAAAGAAGGCGATCCCGCTCAAGAGGAGGATGCTCCCTCCATACCAAAAGGCAGGCCCGCTCAAGACACCCAACCCAAGGGCGATGCCACACGAGCGCCAGCGCTTTTCGCTCCAAAAGAGAGCTGCCGTGGCAAGAGCTGCCAGAGCAGGCATTGCCGAACCCATCTGTCGAGACTGTGCCACCAGCGCTGGGTCGAGCGCCAATGCAACAGCCAGGACAAGGGCAAAGGTTGTCCCCAAACGCTGACGCAGGGAAATCACCACCCAGATCAGCAAACTGCCACTGATTGCCGCCAAGAAACGGGCGAAGAAGTTGCTGCTGCCAAAGACGAAGAACAGGGCGGCGGAACCCAAAACCTCCAAGGGATAGGCTTGCAGGACACCGCCTTTGCCTTGAGCTATTTGCAGGGCTTGTAAGGCTAATTCAGCTTCGCCATCGGTGAGAGGAGCGCTTCCTAAGCTGACAAAACGCAATAAGAAGGCGAGCATCAGTGCCAGCCAGAGAAGGATGCTTTGCACAGAAAAGGTTTGTTGCTTCATCGTTAGGTAAATGAATTATACTCAATCAGCAGGATATCGCCGTCAGGGGGTCAGATAAACGGTCACTTCCCCGCTTTGATAGACGGGCAGGAAGGCGCGCTGGAATTTCACCTCGTATAACCCCCCTGCGCAGTTTCCGCTTCCAGGCCGATAGGTGAGGCGTTCCAAGTCGCCGACGAAGATGTAGCGAATGTTATATTGCTCAACAAGTTGGAACGTTTCGGTTAGATTGCGGGAGCAATATAAGCGTTCGATATCTGCCTGCCGGCTGCCCATCTCCCGCCCGCCGCCCCGCCATTGGCTTTCGTGCCCCACCCATCCTAGGACAATGGGTTGACCTGAAAGCGTGCCAACGCGGGCGTATTGGCTATAACTGCCCCCCGTCGGGCTAACGGCTTCGGCGACAACGCCGAGAGGCGCTCGGCTTAGCCAGGCAATGGCTTGCATCTCATTTGGGTTTTGACGCCACAGGTAAGCGGTGCTATCCAGCGTGTAGCCTTCGGGGGGTTGAAAGTTGTTCGTCTTGGTCAGGGTAGCTAAAACCGTGTAAACCATGCCGCTGAGGATGAACAGCACCGATAACCCTAACGCAGTTCTTTCCCAACCTGTAGGGGCAGGACGGTTAGGAAGGTTGTCCTTGGGCGTCCGCTTTTTGCTCCCTAAGCGGCTGGATGAGAGGGGCGAGGGGTTCGGAGGAGATGCTTCTGGGCTGTTTTGGATGGTGAGGCGAGTGCTGAAAGATGCCACTGCAAAAGCGGCGCTCAAAGCCCACAACAGCCAGGCTTGGTAGTAGAACTTGAACACCGTGTTCATCCGCCAACCGAACTGGTCGCGCAGGTAGAAAAATTCGGGAAAGATGACCAATATAACGCCGCCCAAAACCAATAAGGCGACAAATTTGTTCGCTTCTCCTTTGGCTTTTGGTGAAGCGGTAGGCGTGATGCTGCTCAGCAGCGCTAGGCTGCCGCTCAAAACAAGCGCTAACGTGAGCCAGCCACCCGCATGAGCGATGCGACGGTACACCGCCACCGGCACCCAATCGCCGATCGTCGCCGCTCCCATAGTAGCCATGAACAATTCCCCCAGAGAAGGTAAGGCACTGATCAGCAGACCCAGCGCAAGCGAAATCAACCACAAGCCCAGCAGGAAGCTCAGCGCCCAAATGAATGCTCCTCGAAGCTGAGGACGAATCTGGTGCAAATGTAATCCCAGCCACCCCAAAATTGGGATAAGGAGCGGCGCGAACATCACCCATAAGTGCGCCCCGCGGGTGGGATAGATCAGGTTGGGCAGAAAACCACCAGCCTGTGAGGAGAACCCCAAATAAAATGGCAGGTAGAGCATCCCTCCCCAAAAACCGCTCCAAACCCCGAAGCGCAGGAAATCCGCTGCTGCTTGTCGGATTCGCTGCCACCTGCCCGTTGAAACAAAAACCTCGCTTTCCGCCGCGCTGGCTAGGTCTGGGGATTCCCCTGAGGCGTGGTCTTTGCTAAAGGTCATCCTCCCGAACGCATAGGCGCCTGCCCCCAAGGCAACGTAAATTGGGAAATCCCAAGTGTTCAGAAACGCCAAGCCACCTAAAATGAGTGACACAAGGAGGCTTTCCGAAAAGGAAATGACCAGGGGATAACGCAAGACCCACCGACCACCCCCCAAAGAGACTTGCCAAGAGGGCAATGTCTTAGACTCGTCTTTCCATAACAACCACAGACTCAGGGCAACTGCTACTGCCAGCAGGGCGAATGGCATCGCCAGCACATGGGGATGTAGGTCGGCAAGAATATAGGAGAAAGCGGGGAATTCATCGATGATCTCGCGAGGAGCGCCGCTGACATCGTAATCCTGCACCACTCGCGAAGCCCGCCACCACCAATACCACCGTTTTGGCAACCCGTCCAACGGCGGCTGGGGCGGCTCGCTCAGTTCAACGAGGTCTAGCCATTTCCAGAAAGCAGAGACCCACATGCCGTTGCGTTGTTGCCAGAACAAACCTGCGGCATGAAAAACCTCTAACAAGCCGCCTAAATTGCCGACCAACAAAACCATCAAGGGGGCCAGCAGGGGCTTCCAGCGGAAATTTTTACCAAACTGCATGCTCAGTAAGCTCGATAGGATGCCGTAAGCGCTCACTGCGCTCAGCGCAAAGACCAAGGCGCTGCCCAGATTGAACGCCACTGCGCCGCTGGTCGCGCATAGGCTCGCCAGCATGGCAACCAACACATAACCGAAGTAATAATAGGAAATGGCATAACCAGAGAGCCAAGGGTCGTGGGGCGGGAAAGCCTCTGAACGCAGGATCGCATTGATGAAAGCCAGTTCCATCGGTTTTTCGGTGCCGAGGGCTTCGGGGTTAGCCGCGCGAGTCACGGCCATTGCGGCAAATGCAAGGGCAAATACCGCCTCGATCACTGCCACTTGGGCGCGATTCTCTTGCCACCAGAGCAGGAAAGCCGATTTGCCGATCTTAAAAAATAAATAAAGGCTGACTCCTAAAATGACGATCAGGGCGAAGACAATCCCCTCTAGGCGGTTTTGGCTGAGGTGCAGCGAGGTCAACAGCCAAAAAAGATAGCCCCACAACAACAACCCCAAGGTGCGGCTGAAGGCGTAGCCGCGCTGGGGTAAACGTCTGAAGAACCAAAAAGCGATCGGGAAGGTCAACCAACCCAGCAATGTCATCACGCCATACCAAAGCAGGACATCTCTCATGGTAGGATCACCTCATAAATCACTGTCTGTTGGTCACGATAGACTTCCCGCCATAATAAACCGTTAGCGGCTTCGAACTTTTCCAGACCCGCCCCGCTGTATTTGCCGCGTTCTTGTTGTCCAAGGATAATGTAGCGCACCTGATACTTCTGCAAGAAATTCACCGCCGCTTGTAAATCGAGCGTTTGGTAAAAGTCTTCGATTTCTTCGATGCGCTCGGTCACCCAGCTGGAGGGGAAGAGAGTGCGTTGTTGCTGCTGATGCCACTCCCATCCGACCACACCGGGCAAGCCGGTATAGATGCTGAAGCGCGACCCCCAACGATATAAATCGCGCAGATTCGCCTCCACAATGACTGGTGATCCCTGGATGTTGTCCTGCATCCATAAGATGGCGCGATAATCTTGACTTAGATCCATCTCTCCCCAGCTATCGGCATACTTGGAATAAGCCATGAACGTCATGCCATCGAGGGTGTGGGGGGCGGCATCGCTCATGCGGTCTTTAATCTTGGCTGTCGTGGCGGTAAGGGGGTAAAGCGCGGCGGAGAGCACAAGGAAAAGAAATGCCCCTTTCCACACGTTGCCCCACGCACTTCGCCAAGCAAGCAGGTGTGGAAGAAGCCAGCCTAACGCTGCGCCAGCGCCAACGGCGAACATTGTCCAAACCTGCAGATAGAACTTGAAGACGGTGTTCATCCGTCCAATATCGCCAGCGACTACAACGATTTCCACCATCAGGGTGACCATCAAGCCTGTTCCGCTGAGGAAGAGCACAAAGCGCTTTTCGTCAGCCTGATCGCGCCGCAAGATCAGAACGCCAGCCCAAGCTGCAAGGGGAAGCACCAGCCAAGCGATGGCGACCTTTAGCCAAGCCATCAAAGCGATGACCACCACAACCAGGAGGAGCAATGCGTAGCCAAAATAGGGCAGGTATGGTTTGAGCTTTCGCGCAGCAGACAGCGGGGTTTTCGCCATCCAATCCACCGTCTCCCAGATGAACCAGGAGACGAGGACAAATAAGAACACGCCCCAGTGGACGAGATATGAAATGCTGGGCGTGTGAGTGCCCGTCCAGAGACGGATCTCGGAATACCCCCAACCCAGCCAGCGGCTGAAGGGATAAAACAGGAGGTTTGAAGCGATAGCCAGCAAACCCACCGCTAGCAAGGCATTGGCTGCGGCGTGCAGCCAAACTCTCGGCGTGGTTGCTTTGCGTTCCCTTTCGCTTTCCTCTCCGCCTAGGACAGGGCGCAAAAAGCGGTAGGCGACAACGGCGCTTACCAGTGCGAGGTAGGGGTAGTAATCTGAGTAATTCGTAGGGCGCAGAACACCGATGATCAGCCCACCCACAATCAGGCGCGCCGCTGTAGCGACTTTTGATTTGAGCTGCGGCAAGAGCAGAAAAGACAGCGCAAACGCGAGGGCGAGCAAGGCTAACGGCAGGGCGAATAGGTGGGCGTGTGGGTCGGCATATAAGACGGTAAAGAAGGGAAACTCGGTAATCGGCTCAACATCGTTGGGAGCGGGGATGGCGCGGCTGGGAATCCAATACCAATCGCCCAAGCCGTAAGGCAGAT
>CAKZNJ010000238.1 GCA_937129505.1 uncultured Anaerolineae bacterium
TTTCTTGCTCGAAGGTGCAGAAGAGACACCCGACTCGGCAGTGATGGCTGAATTCATCAAACATTTTTATGACCGAGCCGCTACCGTGCCGGATCAAGTCTTATTACCCCACGAAGTCGAGGAAGCCCAGATCATCCGCCATTGGTTGAGTCAGAAGAAATCGTCTCAAAAAGTCGAAATTATTGTGCCACGCGGTGGAATGCAGCATGAATTGCTTCAGATGGCTGCTGACAACGCAGCTCAAACGTTAGCCACGCTCAAAGCTCAATGGGAGGTGGATACCCACCGACAGGAACAGGCTTTGTTGGAACTGCAAGAGGTTCTAGGTTTCGAGAGACCATTGAATCGCATTGAATGCTACGATATTTCGAACACTCAGGGAGTTGCCGCGGTCGGGAGTATGGTGGTTTTTGAAAGGGGAACGCCGCGAAAAAGCTACTACCGGCGCTTTAATATCCGTTCGGTCAGCGGAATCGACGACTTTGCCAGTATGGAGGAAACCCTTGAACGCCGTTTCCGCCGCTGGCAAGCAGCCCAAGAAGATGAGAATTCAGTCGGTAAGAAAACGGATGCCGCCTTTGCCATTTTGCCCGATTTGGTGATTGTTGATGGCGGGAAAGGTCAGTTGAGCCGCGCCATCAAGGTTTTAGAGAAGTACGGGTTAGCAGAGCGAGTGGGCGTTTTGGGGTTGGCAAAGCAACAGGAAGAAATCTTTTTACCTCACTGTTCCGAAAGCATCCTCTTACCAAGACATTCGCAAGGTTTTTACTTGCTGCAAAGGATACGCGATGAAGCGCACCGTTTTGCAATTACAGCCCATCGCAAGCTGCGGACGAAGCAGGGTTTAGCTTCGCGCTTGGAGATGGTCCCCGGCATTGGGCCAATCAAGCGCAAACGCCTCTTACAACGCTTTGGAGATATCGACTCCATCCGCGAAGCAAGTGTGGAGGAATTGACCACTGTGGAGGGAATTACACCGCAGTTAGCCTTGCAAATTAAAGCCAGTCTGGATTAGGTTAGGAAGGAAGACTATGAGTAAGAAACAATTCTCTCGTTATGAGATGCGTCAGATGCGTATCCGCCAAATCATCTTTGTTGTGGTAGCCGTGTTGATCATTTTGGCGATGGTGATTGGATCTCTACGCTAGGAAAGCGGAAAGCTTAGCCGCTCTGCTCGTTCAGAGTGCGAATCGCTTGATTGAATTCAGAAATTGAAAACGGCTTTTGCAACCAGTGAATTTGCCCCCCTTCAAGGATGGAGCGATATTCCTCACTTAATGGGTGACCGGTAATCAACAACATTTTTAAGTTAGCTTGTCTTTGTTTTAATGCCTGGTATAGCTCAATGCCACCCATGCGGGGCATGACGATATCGCTCACCAGTAATTCAATTTGTCCTTTAGAGTTTTCCCAAAATTTGAGCGCCTCTACGCCATCCGCAGCGGTAAGTGTTTGATATCGCTGGACTTCGAGCAATGCCTTTATTGCATTGCGCGTCGCTGGATCGTCCTCGACCACCATGGCTGTTTTTCCCATGCCATCAATGATAAGGGAGGGCTGTTCGACAGAGGCTTCCTTGGACGGTTGGAGAAGAGCAGGGAGATAAACCGTGAAAGTTGTGCCGACCGAGAGATGACTTTGAACATCGATATAGCCACCGTGTTGTTTGACAATGCCATAGACTTGAGCTAAACCTAAACCAGTGCCTAAGCCAACTGGTTTGGTAGTGAAAAAAGGTTCAAAAATATGGGGGATATACTCTGGGGCTATGCCATGTCCTGTATCGTGGACTTCGATCAACACCCATTCTCCGGGTTGGATAAATTGGTTGGGTTTTTGGTCATGCTCCTTTAGGCTGAACCGCCTAAGGGAAAGGCGTAATACACCGCCTTGGGGCATAGCATCGCGGGCATTGAGGACTAGGTTCATCAGCATTTGTTGCAATCGGGTTGGGTCAGCCAGGACATAATAACTCTGGGGCTGGTAGTTGAGCTCGACCCGAATGGTCTCCGGCAAAACGCGGCTGAGCATCTTCTCAAACTCCTTGATGAAAGGCAGGAGGTCGAGTGTGGTCTGCTCCATGACTGAGCGGCGGCTGAAATCTAAGATCTGGCGGATCAGGCTAGCCGCCCGATGCACTTGCTGTTGGATAATCGCTAATCGGTCTTGACTGGCGGGGCTAAGGGAGGCATCGTTGCGTAACAAATCTGCATAAACCAGAATGGCTGCCATGATATTGTTGAAATCGTGAGCAATCCCTGCCGCTAGCTGACCAACTGTGGCGAGCCGCTCTTGCATCTGAACTCGTGTTTGAATCTCTCTTTCGAGGGTGACTTCCCGCAAGGTGATCACCCACTGGGTAGGTGGGTTGCCAATTGGATTTGCTTGCGCTTCGAAAACACGCCGGCTAGGTTTTTCGATGACCAGCTCAAAAGGCAGAGAGTTGACCGGATGCGCCAGCAGTTCCTCAATGCCTTTGGAACCTAGGGAAAGGAGGGCATTCCCTTCGATCTTTGCCTGCAAGGTTTCGAGCAATTGACTGGCGATAGGGTTCATGACAAGGATACGGTGATCGCTATCGAGCAACAAAACGCCGATGGATAGGTTTTCGACCAAGTTGCTCATCCTTCTCTTTTCCGCCTCGCGCACGGTTTCGAGCCTCTCTATGGCTATGGAAGCTTGATTGGCAAAAGTCTGAAGCAGACGCAATTGCTCTTCGCCAAATGAGTCAATCTTTTCATCCCCAATTCCCAACATTCCGACCAGTTGCCCGTTTAGAATAATCGCAGCATTGGGGATGGCTTTATATGTACAGATAGGAGTAGCGTCATTATGCTCAGCGATGTTCACCTCGATGGAGGCGAGGACATAACCTTCACCTTGAATCTGTTTCAACTCAGATTGACAATGCTCTTTAAGAGCTTCGAGGCAGTTTTCTGACAGGGGGCGTTGCGAATTGACATATACGGTCGAGTTGTTGGCTGAGAAAAGACAGCCGACGACAAAATCGCACTTGACGGCAGTGCGCAAGTGGCGGAGGAGGATTTGCACCAAATCTTTATAGGTAAGGGTATAGCCAATTTCCTGGCTTAACTCATAGAGCTCAGAGAGCTCCGCCGTACGGCGTATCACCGCTTGCTCGAGTTCATCTGCGTGGCGGCGGGTGTTTTCATAAAGGGTGGCATTTTCAAAGGCAATGGCAATTTGGTCTGCAAGAAGCTTGAAGAAATCTATATCGGCTTTGCTGAGCGCTACGTTTTGATCGGTTTCAATGTTAAGAATGCCGACAACCTCTCCGTGCAATACGATGGGCATGACGAACTCGGAGACGGTTTGGGGGTTATCTGCCATGTAATCGGGGTCTTGAGAAACATCAAGGATGACCTGCACCTGACCGCTCCGCACAGCTCTACCAATCACGCCGCGATCGAGGTCAATTTCAGGCAGGATCACGCTATTGCCATAATAAGCTCTCAATTGGAGATGATCCTGATGGCGCAGGTAGATTTCGATGATCGGATACTGAAAATTCGTCGCTAATTCATCTACAACGGTTTGAAGCAGCTCTTGCAGATCAAGGTGGCGAGAAAAGTTTTGGGTTAGCTTCTGCAGCAATGTCATCTGTCGCAAGCGATGTTGCGTCTCTTGATAGCGCTCGGCATTGCTTAGCGCCAAACTTAGCTCCTGACAAATAGCTGCCATTAAGTTGAGATCTGTGGCATCGAAGGCATTCTTTTCAGTGTGCATGATGGCGAGAATGCCATAAAGCTGGTTTTCATATAGGATGGGAGAGGCGATTGCAGATCGGACATTCTCGTCATAACCAACGTGATGCCACCAGCGATCGTCCTGACTGACATCTGCGATCAGGTCGGCTTTTCGATTTTTCATCACCCAGCCGATAAAACCACGATCACCCGTCCAGCGGGTGGTTCGGTTATATTCTTCAATAGAAGTGGGAAACTCGCCCCAAACAGCTCGTAAGGAAAGAGAGTCTCCCTCTGGTAGATACCGAAAAGCCAAGCCGAAGTATCCTTCTAGAGAGAGGGTTGCCAAACGGATGGCGCGTTGTAAGATTTCATCCGGCTCCAGACTTGAGGTAAGCTGGTGGCCAATGGCATAGATCACACTTAGGTTGCGTTTTTCGCTTTCTGCCCGCTCGTACAAACTGGCGTTTTCAATCGCAATCGCCGCTTGATCACCTAGAAATCCCAATAGACTCAATTCCAGAGACGAGAATTGACGAGGTTTTGGAAAGGAAACGTTCATCACCCCAACTACGCGCTCGCCGATCTTTAGCGGGATACCGATAATTGCCCCTTTCCAATTGGTTTCCATCTCTCGGAAGAGAGGGTGATTTTCCATATCGGTAACGACTATCATTGCTCCGTTTTGGGCGACTTGGATGGTTAACCCATTTGCTCTTGGCTGTATGTAGGGGGATTCCTGTTGACCATCTCGCCAAAGTTCTGCTCCAAAGCGCAATTCATGGTTGCTGTCTGTTGAATACAAGAAGATATACGCATTTCTTAAGTCGGGGAAAAATTCGAGGACATTTTGCAAGATGGTATGAAGCACCTTGTTCAGGTCTAGGTTACTGGTTAAGCTCAAACTGGTTTGACGCAAGATTTCCAGGTTGTTCGCCTGTTGCTCTTTTTCTCGAAATAAACGCGCGTTTTCAATGGCTAGAGCAGCGTGCTGGGCAAATGTTGTTGCCCAGTCGGCGTGAACCTTTTGGAGGGCGTTGGGTTGTGCACTATTTAGGACAAGAAAGCCGACAACTTCTCCCCTAGCCAAGAGCGGCACTCCCATCCATGCCCTTGCCTGAGCTTGAATCAGCCGTTCGTCGTGTTTCTGGTTTTGGTGCAAATCCGGGATGCTTACGCTACTTCTTTGAGCCGCCGATTGTAAAAATAAAGGATGGTCGAATGGTAGCTTGGAACCATCTAGATCATGAATACCCCCTTCTCCCCTCTGAGCGACGAGCTCAAGTTCATTGTTCTGCTTGAGGAGAATCGCAGCGCTGTCATAAGGAATAGCTTGGGCGAGTTGATCTAGGATGGTTTCGAAGAGAGCTTGAGGGTCTAATGTTTCCGTCAAGGCACGTAAAGCTGAAGCCAGTTGTTCCGCCAAAATCCTCTGCCGGTGCTCGTTTTCCAAGAGGGCGGCGCTTTTCAGAATAATGCTAGCTTGATTGGCGAAGAAGCTCAACAAATTAAGATCCTCTTCCGTGAAGCGGTTGGCAACTTGGGTGTCAAAAACCTGCAAGACCCCACCAAGACGGTGATTCCAGAAGAGGGGGGTTGACATCACAGAGCGATAGATGTAAGGCGGCCCAAATTTGGTTGAATGAAATTGCCAAGTCGCATAATCGCCGACGAGCAGTGGTTTCCCCTCTTTTGCGACCCAACCAGCCGCCCCTTCCCCATAGGCAAGGCGTGTACCTACGTAGCGGTTGCTGAATTGGCTAAATTCGATGTAGATTTCTAACTCTTCCTTTTGGGGATCGGCTAAATAAAGGCAGCCGCCTTCTGCTTCGAGAAGCTCCATCGCTCCTCGAACAACCCGCTCTAACAAGGGATACTTATCTGCCTGATCTTCGACACTTAGGGATAAGGATTGGATTTGATTTAATAGGCTAAGAAGGAGGGAAAATCTATCTCTGCTTGGATTAAAAAAACCACTTGACCTACGACACACGGTTCCATCCACGTCACAACCGCCCATCATCGCGCAATAGTATACCGCAGGGCATCCTTACCCAATCAATGATCTTTAGCAAGGTGATTTATACCTCGTCTCCTAGCGTGCTGATCAGCTTGTTTCTATTTTAGACTCAAAAATGGCGGATAAACCTTACAGATTTATTAGGAAGGGGGTAGAAAAAAAGAACCCCTCTCTGAAAATGAGAGGGGCTTAAAATTAATTTCGCTTTTTTAGAATAAGCCAACCACTCGACCGGTGGTCAGGTCAAGGTCGACATCGTAGAAGACGGGGCGGGTCGGCAGGCCGGGCATAGTGCGCATCTCTCCGAGTAAGGGGTAGAGGAAGCCAGCACCGACCGAGGCGCGAATATCGCGGATGGGGACAGTGAAGCCTTTTGGCACACCTTTTAGGGAGGGATCGTGGCTTAGGCTGAGGTGTGTCTTTGCCATGCACAGGGGTAATTTATCGAAGCCCAGGCGGGTGTACAGTTCGATCTTCTTTTCGGCTTCGGGAAGATATTCGACCCCCTCTGCGCCGTAAATTTCTTTGCAGATGATCTCGATCTTCTCTTTGATTGAGATATCCAACGGATATAAGAATTTAAAGTTGCTGGGTTTTTCGGCGGCTTTAACAACCGCTTCAGCTAAGGCAACTGCACCTTCACCGCCGTGCATCCAGTGCGTGCAGATGCAAGCATCATCTGCGCCGGCTTCGATGGCTGCTTCGCGCACCAATTCGACTTCTTTTTGCGTATCCGTTGCAAAAGAGTTGACCGCTACAACGCAAGGGATGCCGAATTTAAGCACATTCTTGATGTGATGCTGCATATTGCCTAAGCCGGCTTTGAGCAGTTCTAGATTTTCATCGGTATAAGCGGGATGCAGAGGCTTGCCTGCGACAACTTTAGGACCGCCGCCGTGCATCTTCAGGGCGCGCACGGTAGCAACCAATACAACCACACTGGGGATTAAGCCAGAGTAGCGGCATTTGATGTTGAAGAATTTTTCCATGCCGATGTCAGCACCAAAGCCCGATTCGGTGACCACATAATCAGCCAGTTTGAGAGCGATGCGGTCAGCAATGATGGAGCTGTTGCCGTGGGCGATGTTGGCAAAGGGACCAGCATGGACAAAGACAGGGGTGCCTTCCAGGCTCTGCATCAGGGTCGGTTTGATAGCCTCTTTCATTAGGACGGTCATCGCACCAGCCACACCGAGGTCTTCCGCGGTAATGGCTTCGCCAGCTCGGCTGGTTCCGATGACGATTTTGCCGAGGCGTTCGCGCATATCGGCAAGGTCGGTGGTCAGGGCGAGGATAGCCATGATCTCACTGGCTACAGTGATGTCAAACCCTGTGCGGCGGGTCATGCCTTTCTCTTCCGGCCCAAGTCCGATTTCAATTTCACGCAAGAAACGGTCGTTGGTATCGACTACGCGCCGCCATGTAATTGTGTCTGGGTCGATATCTAAGCGGGCAAAACGACGACGTTCTTCAGGGGTTAGCTCATCGGGGTCAGTTTTATCAATCCCTAATTTCTTGAGTCGTCTGAGCATGGTGGGCGAGAAGCGACGTTTACCTTGCTTGTCCGGTGGGCAAAGGGCGTCGAAGAGTTTGTCATCGTCCTGGCTTGCTTCGTGGAACATGCGGGCGTCTATCGCCGCAGCCAGCAAGTTGTTGGCGGCCGTGATGGCATGAATATCACCGGTTAGGTGAAGGTTGAAGTCTTCCATGGGGATGACTTGGCTGTAACCGCCGCCAGCTGCGCCGCCCTTAATGCCAAAGGTCGGACCCTGACTGGGTTGGCGGATGCAAGTTACGACGTTCTTTTTCAAGTGAGCTCCGAGAGCCTGGCTCAAACCCATCGTGGTTGTGGTCTTGCCTTCGCCTAAGGGTGTAGGCGTGATCGCAGTGACGTCAATATAGATTCCATCCGGTACATCTTTAAGTCTCTCGAGCACATCGAGTTTGACTTTTGCGATGTAATTGCCGTGCAACTCCAATTCGTCTTCCAAAATGCCACACTCTGCTGCAATCTGCTTAATTGGCTTTAATTCTGCAGCTTGGGCAATTTCGATGTCGGAGGGAACAGGGAAGACACGTTTTAGGGGTTTATACTCTACTGGCTGTCTGGTGAGGTCTTTTTTTGAGGCACTCATAATTCATTCCCTTTCCTTTGGTGATTGGTATCAAGAATCTAGTCCAGTATATTTTGACAGGTAAACCTCGAAAAGGCAAGGGATTCCTATCCTTATTCGAATATGCTTTGTGTCATCAGACTAATTTGGTAAAAATTATTGCAATCATCTGAATTGGTTTTCCCCAATGTTGGGCGATGATTTCGCCTAACAAGCTGATGCTCGGCAAGCTAGCCCTAACGCACCGCAACTTCCGGCTAAGTCGCCTAACTTTGGCAAGACGATGAGCCGATCGATTTCTTCAGCCAAATAAGGCAAGTACCCCGCGTTGTATTCCACCACTTTTTGGCGGATGCCCGCTAACAAACCACTCTGCTTCATGACCCCTCCCCCCAGCACAAGACGTTGGGGGCTAAGGGTGAAGATGAAATTGATCATTGCTAGGGCTAGGTAATGAACCTCTAACTCCCAAGCGGGGTGGGAAGGGGGAAGGTTCTGGGCTTTTTCTCCCCACCTCTGACGGATGGCTTCTCCACTTGCCAGCCCTTCGAGGCAATTGCCGTGATAAGGACAACAGCCGGGAAAAGGGTCTCTTTGGCGGTCGTGAGGAATACGGATATGTCCCATTTCAGGGTGGAGTCTGCCATGCATTAACTCACCGTTGATCATCCCACCCCCGCCGATACCAGTGCCAACAGTGATATACAGGAATGTCTCGACACTTTGAGCAGCGCCCCACTGCCACTCACCCAAAGCAGCGCCGTTGACATCGGTGTCAACGCAAACGGGAAGCGAATAAGCTTGGTGAATGGCTTGTACCCAATTAAAACCTTGCCAGGCAAGCTTCGGAGTCAAACCGACTTCTCCGTAGGTAGATGATGATGGGTTGACATCCAATGGCCCAAAAGCAGCCACTCCGATCGCTTCGATCGGTTCAAAGCGTTGTTCACATGCTTTTAAAAACGCAATCAATTCAGGAAGGGTCTCTGCGGGGCTACGAGTTGGAATAGAGGTTTGGGCGAAGAGATGGTAGGGATTGTACCCTACAACGCAGATGATTTTAGTGCCGCCCGCCTCGATGCCAGCTAGCATACCTTATATCTTATGTGTCTAAAGGTCTTTCAAGAGATAGAGTTCGCCGCGATAAAAGCCCCGCTGAAGGTAATACTGACGGGTACCCACGGCGGAAATAACCGCCAATTTAGGATAGCCAAATTGGCGGGCAAGTCGTTCAGCCCAACGCATCAGGCGGGTACCCAACCCACTATGTTGAGCTGCCC
This sequence comes from uncultured Anaerolineae bacterium, assembly GCA_937129505.1. GTDB lineage: Bacteria > Chloroflexota > Anaerolineae > Anaerolineales > UBA4823 > NAK19. The sequence goes on from CAKZNJ010000238.1 coordinate 9,122, forward strand.
CGGGGTGCTCTTTGCCCAACTCGACCGATTGACCGTAAACATGCACTTCGCGAATCAAAGCTGCTCCCTTGAGTTCTTCGATGAAGGTGTCCTGACCACCATTTTTCGGCAGGGAAAGGCGTAAAAATCCAGCCAAATGGTCTTCTTCGGTGACGAAACTCAAGAAATGCTCCTCTGAGACATCGGTTGAGTAAACCAGTGTCTCGTAGCGAAGGCGGCGCTGATCTAATGGGCGTTGACCGATCTCACGGCAGCGGATGCATTGGCAGCGCGTGCCCCGCCGTCTAAGCTCACGATGCACATCTTGGCGCAAGCTGGTCACTTTATTGCCAGCGACAACATAGGTCGAGGGGATGTCACGGACTACCCGATTGACGCGGCAGTAGCGCGGAATGCTCGGCTTAATGTCGGCAATGAGGTCAATTAGCTCCTGCGTGGTGTAGGGCTGATAGCCGCCTGATCTCCAAATGGAGTAGAGTTCGGTGTTTTCCAGCAACTGGGTGGGGTAGATTTTGATTTCATCTGGACAAAAACCCTCCCACATACGTTGAAAATCCCGCCGGTCGGTTTCAGGTGTTGCCCCCAATAGATTTGGCATCCAATGCAAGACGACCTTAAACCCAGCCATGCGCAAGAGATTGACCGCTTGGCGGGTTTGCTGGACGGTGTGGCCGCGTTTATTTAACGCTAGAATATGGTCATCGAAACTTTGGGCGCCCATCTGAACCTTTGTGACGCCCAGCTTGCGGAGCCAGATGATCTCGCTGGGGGTAATTTCATCGGGGCGGGTTTCGATGACTAAACCCACGTTGCGGTGGGAAGCGGTCTCATTGACGAGAAACGCCTCTTGCAGATCGGCGGTCGGGATGCCGTTCATGGCATCGAAACAGCGGTGAATAAACCACTGTTGATAATCGCGCCGATAGGCGCTCCAGGTGCCGCCTAGGATGAGCAGTTCGATCTTATCGGTGGGATGGCCAACCTCTGCAAGCGCTTGCATGCGCGCGGTTACTTGTCCATAAGGGTCGAATTGGTGTTCGACTGCCCGCCGTGCTCCAGGCTCATCCGCAATATAGCTTTTTGGCATATTCTCTTCGGTTGGGCAGAAGATACATTTGGCTGGACAAGGGTAAGGCATGGTGAGCACGGTGACGGTTGTCACTCCTGAACTGGTGCGCACCGGTTTGAGGCGGAGGCGGGCGAGGAGCTGAGGGTCTGGGGCGATCATGCCCGTGGCGGTCATCTGATGGTAAGCTGCCACCAAGG
>CAKZNJ010000239.1 GCA_937129505.1 uncultured Anaerolineae bacterium
AAACGCCCTCAAAGCCCTGCATCCGCTTGAAGACGTACGCAAGTATGTCTATGGCGATAAGTGGGAATGGTATGAGACGTATGATGCCCGCCCAATCGAGGCGGTGATTCCAGTTGATTTTGCCATCCCGGGTTGCCCGATTGACCGCAATGAGTTTATTGCGGTTGTCAAGGCGCTCCTGCTCGGAAAAAAGCCCCCCATCCCAGATTATCCTGTATGTGTGGAGTGCCGCCTAAAAGAGAATGTTTGCATGTACACCAAAGGTAAAGTCTGTCTGGGCCCTGTCACACGTGCCGGCTGTGGCGCCATTTGCCCTTCATATGGCTCTTCGTGTGAGGCTTGTCGCGGTTTTATCACCAATCCGAACCAAGATTCGATGAAAGATGTACTTGCAGAAGCTGGTTTGAGTGTTGAGGACATCACAACGATTTATACGATGTTCACCACTTATCAGGTACGTGAGAAACTATTGCAGAAAGGGTAGTCCTATGAACAAACGAATTGATGTCCATCATGTCACTCGGGTAGAAGGACACGGTAATATCGTTGTCGAAGTTGAAAATGGTGAGTTGAAGACCTGTCGTTTTGAAGTGGTGGAAACCCCCCGCTTTTTCGAAGCGATGTTACGCGGTCGCCCTTATGGGGAGGCTTCTCACATCACCAGCCGCATTTGCGGCATCTGCGCAACAGGCCACGCCACTGCATCTTTGCGGGCGTCCGAGAAAGCTCTGGGTGTTGAACTCAGCGAACAAAGCTGGTTGTTGCGCAAATTGACCTTCCACGGAGAGATCTTGGACAGCCACATTCTCCATGTCTATATGCTCGTTGCCCCCGATTTCCTCGGGGTGGGAAGTGTGATTCCATTGGTAGGTAGTCACCCCGAAGTGGTTTTACGGGCATTGCGCATGAAGAAACTAGCAGGCGACTTATGTGCCATGGTCACAGGGCGTCATACCCATCCGATCGCCATGGTCGTGGGAGGGTTCACTAATTTCCCGAAAATGTCCGAATTGGAAGCAATGCGACAGCGGCTCATCGACTCGCGCAAAGATTTGGAAGCTACTGTTGAGCTGTTTTCCAAACTGCCTTGGCCGGAGTTCGAACGCGAGACCGAATATGTCTCTCTGAGCAAGCCGGATGAGTATGCCTTTATCGATGGAGATATTGTCACCAGCGATGGGGTGAGGCTTCCGCCAGAAAGGTATAAAGAAGTCACCAATGAATTCATAGTACCTCACTCTTCAGCGAAATTTACCCGCAATAAGCGCGAATCTCTGATGGTAGGAGCACTCGCCCGCTTCAATAATAATTATGATTTGCTCCATCCAAAAGCCAAAGAAGCAGCCGCGGCGTTGGGGATGAAACCAAAGGTTACCAACACCTTTTTGAATTCTGCTGCGCAGGTAGTTGAGATTGTTCACAGTACGGAAGATTCAATTCGCATCATTGAGGAACTCTTGAATCGCGGCGTTAAACCCGAAGAGCCTGCGCCGATCAAGCATATGCCTGGTGAAGGGGTAGGGGTGGCAGAGGTGCCGCGCGGATTGCTCATCCACCACTATGCGATTGGTGAGGATGGACGAATTACCGCAGCAAACTGCATTATCCCGACCAATCAGAACATTAACAACTTGGAGCAAGATATGCGCGCTTGGGTGCCCAAAGTGATGCATAAATCCGAAGCGGAAATGCAATTGGACTTGGAGATGTTGGTTCGAGCATACGATCCGTGCATCTCATGCAGCGTTCATGTCTTGAAAATTCAGCGTTAGACTGTTTACCTATCGACGTGCCCCAAGAACCATCAACTCCTACAGAGCTGCCACGCACGCTTATCCTGGGGGTGGGAAACACGCTCTATGGGGATGATGGCCTTGGGGTACGCGTAGCGGAATTTTTGACGTGCCAGAGTTTGCCTCCTAATGTGGAAGTTGAAATTGCCGGCATTAGTGGGGTAGATCTGGTGCTAAGAATGGAAGGTTGGGAGCGGGTTATCCTAATCGACGCCGTACAAATGGGTGAAAAGCCCGGTACATGGTGTCGTTTTAAACCTGAGCAGGTCAGGCTGATAGCGGGAGGGCAGGGGTTTTCCTTACATGAGAGCGATGTGGCAAGTGCACTGGAATTGGCTCAAGCGTTGCAGAAGTTGCCGCCGGAAGTGATCATCTAT
>CAKZNJ010000240.1 GCA_937129505.1 uncultured Anaerolineae bacterium
CGTTGTCTTGGTCAAGAACCCGGATTACTGGAATCAAGAATTGATCAAGAACGCTCCGGAAACCTTGATCTTCCGCTGGTCAACCGAATCGGCTGCTCGTCTGCTTGAGCTTCAAGCAGGGACAATTGATGGGTTTGATAATGTCGGTCCAGAAGACTTTGAAGTCGTTCAAAATGACCCCAACCTTCAATTGGTTATCCGCCCGGCGTTGAATATCTTCTACATTGGTATGACCAATACTTTTGCTCCCTTTGATAATGTCAAAGTTCGCCAAGCAATTGCCAAAGGGATTGATCGGCAGCGGATCGTGGATACATTCTACCCGCCTGGATCAGAGGTCGCCTCGCACTTTACACCTTGTGCAATCCCCAATGGTTGTGCTGGTGAACCGTGGTATGAATTTGATCCAGAAGGCGCAAGAGCCTTGCTAGCAGAGGCAGGGTATCCTGATGGATTCCAAACCAAACTTTACTATCGCGATGTCGTCCGCGGTTACTTGCCGCAAGTAGCCAATGTCGCTCAGGATATCCAAGCGCAATTGAAGGAGAACTTGAACATTGACGCTGAAATTGTTGTTATGGAGTCTGGCGCCTTCCTCGAAGCGTCTGCTTCGGGTCAACTTAATGGATTCCATCTGTTGGGTTGGACGGGTGACTATCCTCATATCACAAACTTCTTGGATTATCACTTTGGAAAAGAGACTCAGCAATTTGGCAATATTCCACCTGAAATTTACGAGGCTCTCATCGAGGGTGGCCAAATTGCTGATGTAGAAGCAGCGGCACCCGTCTATGAACGCGCCAACAATGCTATCCGCGAGTTTGTCCCCATGGTGCCAGTCGCACATGGCGCTTCCGCAACTGCCTATCGGGCAGATGTGGTCAACCCGCAAGCTAGCCCGCTGGGTAACGAGAAGTTTGTCTACTCGAAGGGCGGTGACCGCGACACCTTTGTATTCATGCAGAATGCTGAGCCCATCAGTCTGTTCTGTGCTGATGAAACAGATGGTGAATCGCTCCGTCCTTGTGAGCAGATTACTGAAGCGCTCTTTGGCTTCAAGATTAACACCACGGAGCTAGAGCCCGCTTTGGCAGAATCCTGCGAACCGAACGCCGACCTGACTGTTTGGGTTTGCAAACTCCGCCAAGGTGTCAAATTCCACGATGGGAGCGATTTTACCGCTGAAGACGTTGTGGCAACGTTCAACATGGGCTTGAACCCCGGTTCACCGTTCCATGTTGGAAACACGAACTTGTGGGAATACTATGACTATCTGTGGGGCTTAATGTGGAAGTAAGCTAGCTTGTTGTTCTTACGGGATGGCGATTTTCGCCATCCCGTAAGCTATTGAATATCCAAGAAAGACTATGTTAATTCAATATATCATTCGTCGCTTCTTCTCAGCCATTCCCGTCCTTTTTGGCATCCTCTTGGTTACCTTTACGCTGGCGCGCGTCATCCCCGGTGACCCGTGCCGGGCAATTCTGGGAGAGAAAGCCACACAAGAGGTATGTGATCGATTTATCCGTGAAAAGGGGCTTGATAAGCCGATCCCCATCCAATTTTGGATTTACTTACAAGAAATTGCACGCGGGGATTTCGGCCAGTCCTTCCGATACGGCATGCCGGTAACTCGCTTATTAATAGAGCGATTGCCCACTACCGTTGAGCTGAGTTTTGCTGCCCTGTTTATCAGTATGCTGGTTGGAATACCCTTGGGGATCATCTCAGCCGTAAAACATAATTCTTGGATTGACGTATTTACCATGATTTGGGCAAATATTGGTGTGTCGATGCCGGTCTTCTGGTTGGGCTTAATGCTGGCGTACATTTTCTCTTTGACCCTTAAGGGGACGCCTTTTTGGTTACCACCTTCTGGACGACTCAGTGCAGGCATAGCCGCCGATCCGTTTTATGAAGTGTGGGGATTAACTCTCCCGGAAAGCGGTTTTCGCATAGCCATCGCCCAATTCATCAGTCGTTTAAATATTCTCAATGCACTATTGACTTCCAATTGGGAATTGCTAAAAGATGCGATTACCCATTTGATCCTGCCTTCAGTTGCCTTGGGCACAATTCCGATGGCGTTGATAGCCCGCATTACCCGTTCAAGCATGCTTGAGGTGTTAGGGCAAGATTACATCCGTACCGCTCGGGCAAAAGGGTTGCCATTTCTAAAAATTGTGCTCAAACACGCCTTTCGGAATTCGCTTTTGCCGTTGGTAACGGTGATCGGCTTATCGCTGGGCAGTTTACTAGGAGGTGCCGTCCTAACGGAGACCATTTTTGGGCTTTCTGGAGTGGGGCGCACTTTGTATGATGCGATTACGGCTAGAGACTATGGGATTGTGCAGGCTTTCACCGTAGTCATCGCGATCTTTTTTGTCATCCTGAACTTAATTGTTGATATCTCGTATGCTTACTTAGACCCTCGCATTCGTCTGGATTAGGATGGTACTGATGGCCGAAACGAATCTTCAACCCAAAAATCGAACTTCTATGGATGCGGAGGGGTTATCCTTAAAGTCGGTTAGTTTGTGGCAAATTACTTGGCGAAGATTTTTTCGCCGTAAGTCTGCTCTTGTGGGTTTGGGGATCTTAGCTGTTTTGGTCTTTGTAGCCCTCACGGCGCCGTGGATCGCTCCTTATGATCCATATAAGCCTTTGATCGGTATTGAGGATGTGAAACGGCGGGAAAAGCCCTGCATTCACCTGCTGGGTTGTCCCAAAGATCGACCGCAGCACATCATGGGCATCGATGGCAATGTGCGCGACCAATTTAGCCGACTTTTGTATGGCGCTCGCTTGAGCTTGATCATTGGTATTAGCACGGTTACCTTTGCAATCGTGATTGGGACAGTTCTAGGGGCAATGGGGGGATATTTCGG
>CAKZNJ010000241.1 GCA_937129505.1 uncultured Anaerolineae bacterium
TTGCTCTCTCAGGTTGATGTGTTTTTACCGAATGATCAAGAAGCCCTAGCAGTTACCGCTACAAACGATCTGGACACCGCTCTAGAGGTGCTTGGGCAGAAATGTCCGCTGATTGTAGTCAAAATGGGTGAGCAAGGTGCAATCGCACGTCAAGGCAACCAAACCATAGCGGCAAGAGCTTTACCGATGCAAGTAGTTGATACAGTCGGGGCGGGCGATTCGTTTGATGCCGGTTTTTTATATGGTTATCTGGCAGGATTTCCCCTAAACAAAGCGCTTGAACTTGCAATTGCCTGTGGTTCGCTTTCTACCCGGGCTGCTGGCGGCGTAAACGCTCAACCAACTTTGGAGGAGGCTCTACAATATGTTTCTGGATGAACTCGTTGTTGCACATCGAAAAGGAATTGCCCTTGGTCTTCCTTCGATCTGCTCCGCCCACCCCTCTGTATTAAAAGCTGCCATGGGTGCCTATTTCCACCATGACAAACCTTTATTGATCGAGTCAACCTGCAATCAAGTCAATCAAGAAGGGGGATATACCGGAATGACCCCCTCCGATTTTGTAGCTTATATCGCTTCCCTCGCCGATCAGGTCGGGTTTCCCAAAGAGAGGCTTCTTCTTGGCGGCGATCACCTTGGACCCTATCCGTGGCGTACTGAAGTTGCCAAAAGCGCCATGCAGAAGGCTCAGAGACTTGTCCAAGCTTATGTTCAAGCGGGGTATCAAAAGATTCATCTTGACCCAAGCATGCCTTTAGGAGATGACGACCCTTCCAAACCTCTACCTATTGAAGTAATCGCCGAACGTACAGCTCAACTTGCTCTGGCAGCCGTCCAGGCTGCTCCAAATAAAGATGCGAGGGATCAGTTGCGGTTTGTGATTGGCTCTGAAGTACCTCCCCCGGGAGGTGTTCCTCTGGAAGCAACTAGCACATCCGTAACTAGCCTCTCCAATGTTCAAGAGACACTTACGGCAACTTGTTCTGCCTTTCAGAAAAACAGCATAGGCACCCACTTCGATCAAATCATCGCCGTGGTGGTCGAGGCCGGCGTAGAATTTGGGGATGATTTTATTCGTGAATACGCTCCCGAACACACCTCCGCTTTGGTCGATTGGGTCACTTCTCAAACGGGCTTGATTTTCGAAGCCCATTCGACCGATTACCAAACCAAAGAGAATCTGCGCGCTATGGTTCGCGATCACTTTGCCATACTAAAAGTAGGACCTGCCTTGACCTTTGCCTTTCGACAAGCCGTATTTGCTTTAGCCCATATCGAAGAATATCTCTATTCCTCGGAGGAACAATCGCACTTGATGCAGGTCATCGAACAAGTCATGCTCCAAAACCCCCTTTACTGGAAAAACTACTACAGCGGCAGCCCCCGCGAGCAAGCTTTGAAACGTAAATTCAGCCTCAGCGATCGCATCCGCTACTACTGGAGTCATGCTTCGGTTCAAAATGCACTAGAAAAATTGTTGCTCAATCTGAGCAAGAAGCAAATTCCCAGTGGTTTAATCCACCAATATTGCCCCCATCTGGCTTCAATCGCTCAGCTTTCCAAAACCCATCTTACCCCTCAGACAATCATTGAGCTTTCAATTCGCTCCGTTCTTAACGACTATGCGTATGCCTGCTGGGAATAAGTTTCCGCTAAGTATCGAACGAGACTTTGATTGGTATCCCCACGAAGGGAGCTCAATTGCCCCGCACCAAGTGACATCATCTGCGTAGGTTATTAAGGACTGCCGAAGTTCTTTCATCTTCGGCAGTCCTGCTGGGGAGATAGGTTTAGGCTTCCTTCACCTCGGTCAGCACTTCCTCTGAGATCAGGAAAATTGGATCGGCAATATTTTGCAGCCAGCCCTTCAATTTTTCCTGATAGGCAGGATCATAAAAAGACTTCTCGAAACTTTCTCGATCGCAAAAATACGCTTCGGTCATGTACCGGTAGGGAGCTTTTTCCATATTCCATGCATCTGTAACGATATAAAAATCGCTCTTGACCAAACCTGGCATCTCCATATTTTCTCTTTGATGCGTTGTCGTTCTCCATTTCAGAAAAGCTTCGTGATCGGCTCCTGGCGGTAGGTTATAAAGAACAGTCAGTTTGATCATTTCGCCCTCGCAGTTAGAAAGATTTGACAACCAAGTCGTGCGGCGTTTGGGTTAGAACTTGCACACCTTGATCTGTTACCATTACAATATCTTCGATGCGGATGCCAAATTTTCCCCCCTGATACACCCCCGGTTCGATACTGAAGGTCATTCCTACTTGCAAGGGAGTGTCATTACCTTCCATGATCCACGGGGGTTCATGGATATCCAAGCCAATTCCATGACCCGTCCGGTGCACGAAGAATTCTGCCAGTCCCTGCTCTTTCAAGAAATTGCGCGCAGCTCGGTCCACCTCTTGGGCATCAACACCCGCGCTAACGCTCGCCCGGGCAGCTAGGTTAGCTTGGTCAACCGCAGAGTAAGCGCGTAAAAAATCAGAGCTGGGTTCTCCCAAATAAACCATCCGAGTAATATCCGATTTGTAGCCGTTCAAGGTTGCGCCGATGTCGAGAATGATCGCATCCCCTTCCTGCAGCACCCGCTCTGAATAGTGGTGATGCGGAAAAGCCCCATTTGGGCCAGAAGCCACCAAGGTGAAGTCAACTTGTTCAGCCCCATCCTGACGGAAAAAGGATTCAACTGCCCAAGCCACATCCCGCTCGGTAACGCCTATCTGGCAAGCCTGCATGGCAACCTGCATTGCGCGGTCAGCCTGGGCTGCGGCTAAAGATAATTTTTCGACCTCATCGCTTGATTTGATCTGGCGCAATTGAGCAATCAGGCTATCCGCGGCTTGGCTGGTTTGAGGTTTAGCGACTTCCTGCAAACGC
>CAKZNJ010000242.1 GCA_937129505.1 uncultured Anaerolineae bacterium
GAGATCCTGTCAACCCCAGGGGGTAAGCGAATCGGCTATCTTTTAGTGGTCTCCTTCGCCGATGGCAACGTGGATGAGCGGGTGGGCAAAGCCCTGAAAAAAATGACCGCCGAGGCTGCTTTAGACGGCCTGATTTTGGATTTGCGCGCTAATCAGGGCGGCGAATACACCACAGCCAGCAATGTCCTTTCTTACTTCACTAGCGGCAAATTAGGTTATTTCACCACCCGCTACGGCAAAAAACGCTGGTGGTCGATTGGGGCAAAGAATGTGGGCGGTTCACAATCCGTACCCTTGGTCGTTTTGGTAGGAGATTACACGGCAAGTTTTGGTGAGGTGGTAGCCGGAGTGCTGAAAGACCGGGGACGAGCTTTCTTGATCGGCGAAACAACCGAAGGGAATATCGAACTGTTGTGGGGATATCCATTTAAGGATGGCTCGGTGCTGTTTCTAGCGCACGAACGTTTTGTCCCTGCCTTCAACCCCGAACAAGATTGGGAAGCGACAGGCATTATCCCCGATCTAGAGGTGCCCACCGATTGGGATGAGATCACCCTTGATCAAGATTTAGCCCTTGAAGTGGCTTTCGTCTATTTTGATACTCACTGATCTCCCTTTGCATCCGTTCCAGAGTATGGTAAACTCAGGGCGGTTCGCATTCAATCATTTGCGCGCAAAAAACGTCAAATATGGACAAATCGTCACCTTGTTGCTCCATTCTTAACCAGTTTATCTTGGCGGTACTCGAGAGCACATCGCCGATCTTAGCGGTTGCAGAGGAGAACAGATGTTATCCACCGTAGAAAAAATCATCTTCTTGCTCGCTGCGCTTGCTTCCCTATATGGAGCAAGCCTAGTCGCGTTACGCATCAGCTGCATCATCCGCCGGGGACAGGGAAAGGTGGACTGGTCGGTTGTCCCTGGGCGGCTGGTGAGCGTCTTGTTCAAGACGGCTTCTTTTGCGCCGGTCTTTCGGGCGCGCCCCTTGGCAAGCCTATTTCATGGCATGGTAGGTTGGGGTTTCATTTATTATTTATTGATCAACTTCGGCGATGTGTTGGAGGGTTTTATTCCCAATTATCGCTTTTTGGGCGAGGGGATGGTGGGAAATGTTTATCGTTTTGGGGGAGACCTGCTAAGCGTGGCGGTGCTGAGCGGCATGGCTGCTCTAGCAGTGCGGCGCTTTGTCCTTAAGCCGGCGGAACTGACCGCCCGAGAAGATGTCTTTCTCCTGCCCGAAGCGCGGGGGGGCATCCGTCGCGACTCCAGCATCGTAACTGCTTTTATCCTGATTCATGTCGGGGCGCGCTTTGTCGGTCAGAGTTTTCGCATTGGCGCCCACGGTCCAGATGCTTGGCAACCAGCCGCAAATGCGCTTGCTACCCTCTGGCAAGGCTGGCAACCGCAGGCTCTCATCTTTGCCGAACATGTTGCCTTCTGGTTCGCACTCGGCACCATCCTTGCTTTTGTGCCCTACTTTTTATACTCCAAACACATTCATCTGATCATGGCCCCGCTTAACTTTTTGCTCAAGCCGCCACGGCGCTCGATCGGGGAATTGAGCAAGCTCGACTTCGAAGATGAGACCGTCGAACAATTCGGTGTGCTGCGTTTAGAAGAACTGGGCTGGGAGCAAATCATGGATGCTTATGCCTGCATCATGTGCTATCGCTGTCAAGAGGTCTGCCCAGCTTATAACACGGGCAAGGTGCTTTCCCCGGCGGCTTTGGAGATCAATAAACGCTATTACCTGAATCGGGAGGGCACTCGTTTAGCCAGCGGGGAAGCCAGTCAGCAAACTCTCTTGGAAATCGCCATTCCCCCCGAGGCGGTGTGGGCTTGTACCGCTTGCGGCGCTTGCATTGACATTTGTCCGGTCGGCAATGAGCCAATGCGCGATATTCTTGATATCCGCCGCGCGCTGGTGCTGATGGAGAACGATTTTCCAGATCAATTGCAGACCGCCTTTCGCGGCATGGAGCGCACTGCCAATCCGTGGAACATTGCTTCGGCTGAGCGGCTCAATTGGGCACAGGGATTGAACGTGCCCACG
>CAKZNJ010000243.1 GCA_937129505.1 uncultured Anaerolineae bacterium
TCAAATCCTGCAACTCTTCCCAGAGCAGCAATTCACATCCGTAGAGCAGGGTCTAGCGGCTATTGACGAAGCTTTGTGCCGCAAGCGCGGCAAAAACGATCACCCGCCATCGCTCGTTTTCCGCAGTGATGGCAATAAACTGCCCCTTCGGGGATAACTTCTTTTTGTTCAATGACCAACCTTCGGCGACGCGGGCGGTTAGCTTTTTGAGGGGGCTTGACCGTTCGAGCTTGCCAAAACCACCATGTCACCGCGCCAACGATCAAGAAAAAACCTAAGCCGCCCAACAGCCAAGGGAGAAAATTACCGGTCATGGGAGTGGTCGAAGTCACACTTCCCACCGGCGCACTCGGTTCGACTTGCAGGCTCTCGGCTGTCAAGGAGTCGTTGGGTTTTTGATAGTTGATGCTGACCTCGAAACCTTGGTCCTTTGCTAGAGCGTTGACCTGCATAACATAATAGGTTAACCCATCTTTGCCAATCGCTGCGTTTGTGGTATTGGGAGTAATCTTCATCTCAGTTGCGCCGATGGGCTGTTGGATTTGGATGGTCAGTTCCTCGACAGCATAATCTCCCGGCCATTGGTAGTAAAAGGTTCGTTGCGAGCCTTCTTTTTTCAGGGTGGGGTCATAATATTCCAATTGGATTTCAGGCATCGTGGTGGAAAAAACAATCTCACTCCACTCTCCCACCACATTTCGCGTGTAAGGGATTGAAATCAGCGATCCATCAGCTTCGCGGACAGCTAGGGCGTGCGGTTCGCCTGCGGCGTTGGGAATACGGAAGCGCAGTTCGAGCGGCAGATCAACGTCAGTTGGTAGGGTAATGTGGTAAATCACCAGTACAGTGGGACGATCATATTCAGGCCAGATGTCAACTTCCAAGGAACGTAAGGTTCGCCCAGAGAGCGTTTGCGTCTGGGCGCTTGCAACGGTAATAGAAGCCCAAAAAAGGGGGAAGCTAACCAAAATCAAAGGCAGTTTTTTGATCCACATCATTCTCCCCACTATCTTACCATGAGCTGGTTAGAGCGAAAAGACTGCCTTTTCTTTCACCCAATTTCGGCGCGCAAGCATTTTGCTAGCTCCCCAAAGGCGGGCGAGTAACGAATTTCATCGTTTCGCGGGCGGGGGAGGTACACCGGCAAGTCTAAGCGGAGCCTGCCGGGGCGAGGGGTAAAGACCAGAACGCGGTCGGAAAGATAAATCGCTTCGGGTATCGAGTGGGTGACCATCACGACAGTCTTCCGTCGGGCTTGCCAAATCCGCAATAGCTCATCTCCCATTCGTTCGCGGGTCAAGGCGTCCAAACCGCCAAAGGGTTCGTCCAAGAGGAGGACTTGAGGATCGTGAACAAGGGCGCGAGCGATCGCAACTCGCTGTGCCATGCCACCGGAGAGATCACGCGGCAGGGTATCTTCAAAGCCGCGCAGACCCACTAAGTCGATCAGTTCCATCGCTCGCTGACGCGCTTCCCCATTGGGCACATTTTGCAATTCCAAAGGCAGTAAGATATTTTGAAGCACCGTTCGCCATGGCATCAAGTTAGCTTTTTGAAAGACAAATCCGATTTCGCGGCGTGGTTCTTTCAGCGGCTGACCACAGAAATATACTTCGCCGGATGTGGGGGGAAGGAGGCCAGCCAGTACTCGCAACAAGGTTGATTTGCCGCTGCCCGAGGGTCCTAACACGCAAACGAATTCTTGCTCTTCTATGCAAAATGAAATGTCTTCAACAGCGCGCAATCCACCGTTGCCGTTGGGAAAGGTTACGCTGAGATGACGCACCTCAATGGCAATTGAGCTTTGCAACCCCTGGTTCGCTATCAGGGAAGGAGCTTGGAGCAATTCGGGGTTAGGCTGGATCATCGTGTCTCCTTTCAGGGATTGATGAATTGGTTGGTAAAGGCTTGATCAATGGGTAAAGCCTGCTGAAGCAATCCCATTTCCAAAAGTAGATCGTGCATATTCTGCCATGCGCTAGGGTCAGAGTATCCGATTTTCTCTGCTTGCCAGTACTCAACGGTCGCCCGCAAGATTTCTCGTTGGACACGCTCATCGCTTTCCGTCAAGCCGGGAATGTATTTGGTGCAAATTTCGTAAGCTTTGTCACGGTTTTGAATCACATAGTTCATCCCGCGCAGGATGGCACGTGTCATTCTGCGTACCAGCTCAGGGTTTTCAGCGAGGGTCTTTTCGTTGGTTACCAAACCGTTGGAAGCTAATTGCACGTAGTCGGCAACTTTTAACAGATCAATGGTATATCCTTGAGCAGCTAATTGGATCGGCTCATTATTGGCATAGATCACAACTGCTTGGTCCTGCCCAGAGATCAGGGCTTCAACCTGGTTATAACCGATCGAATCCAGCGTAACCTCTGCTTCACTCACCCCACCGACTTTCATCAAGGCGCGCAAACCGATATAGTTTGCTCCAAATAAGCCTGGTAGGCCGATCTTTTTGCCTTTCAGATCAGCAGGGGTTTTGAGGTTTTGATCGGGGAAGGCGACCACGCCAACAGGGTAATCGTGATAATACACCATGACATAAACCACTGGCAAACCCTGGGCACGAGCAAGTAGAATCTGCTCGCCCGATGCCATCGTAAATTGCAAGTTGTTTGCCCCCACCAAGGCAATGCCATCAGTCTCAAAGCTGTAATCGAACTCAATGGCAATGTTTTCGTCCGAGAAGTAGCCGAAATCTTGAGCTGCATAGAAGGGGGCGAATTGAACATTGGGGATATACCCCATCGGTAGCCGAATATTGGCAATTTCTGGCTGCGGGGGAGAAGGCGTAGTTTGAGGAGCAGGGGCACTTTGGGCACAAGCATAAGTTGAAATGCCGAGGGTGAAAAAGATGGTGAAGAGGATTGAGTGACGCATCGAAGATCTCCTTACAGGGTTAGATTGGCTTCTTCTTGTCGTTTTTGCCAATTGAGAAGCCGTTTTTCGATTAGCAATACACTGGTGTAGAGCAAGAGGGCCATGCCGATGAGAGTGAATACGGCAACGAAAACGAGCGGGGTGTCGTATCGGCCGCGGGCGACGTTGACCAAAAAGCCCAAGCCGCGATCGGCACCGACGAACTCGCCAACCACTGCACCGATCACCGACAGGGTTGCACCGATGCGCAGACCGCCAAGAAAGACGGGTAGAGCGGCTGGTGCCTCAAGGTGGCGGATGGTTTGCCATCGATCCGCTTTCAAGGAACGCATCAGGTCGCTCAGTTCTTCAGGCACGGAGCGCAAGCCCACAATCGTATTGACGAGAACGGGGAAAAACACAATTAAGGCGCAGATCAGGATTTTGGAAAAAAGCCCCGGACCAAACCAGATGACCAAGAGCGGAGCGATGGCGACAACGGGGATGGACTGGCTAGCAACAATGTAAGGGGATAGAAGTCGCTCAAACCAATGCGATTTGGCAAGCAAATAGCCTAAAAAGGTGGCGCTGAGAACTCCTAAAGTCAGACCGCATAGGACTTCAAAGAGCGTATAGGCGCTGTGGCGGAGCAGGCTGCCATCCCTGAGCACTTGAAGGAAGCGTTCCCAGACCATAACAGGTGAGGGTAAGATAAAAGGTGGTAGCTTCCATAGCTGCGTGGCAAAATGCCACAAAATGATCGCCATTCCCAAGGAAACCGCAAGGGTTGCCGCATGTTGGGCAGGGCTGAGCTTGCGTTGAAACGGAATGCGTTTCGGTATTTCGATTAAGTTCATCGTACTCCTAATCAAAATCAAAGCCCCGAATCGCGCGATTCGGGGCAAGTTGCAACGGTTGATCCATGTCCTTTCTGACAAAAAACCCGAAAACCAGAGGCTTTCGGGGCTTTTTCTACGCCGCGCATGCTTACAGACAAACGGCGTCTATTGCGTCAGGAATCACATACCTTCTTCCATCCGGACTATACCGTCGGCTTCGGAGTTTCACCGAATCGTGCGCTTGCTTGCGCTCGCGGGCTTTACCGCCGATCGGGAATTGGTCGTTGACGACCGCACCCTGCCCCGAAGGTTTATTCGATTTTCACCTTGATTATAACCAGCGCGCAAGATGAAGTCAATGTGAAATTCGTCACTTCACAACGACACCTCGTCATATCTCAATGCTGCAATTTTTTAGGGTGAAAAACATGCTTGCACGAGCGGGTCGCCAATGATCACTCTACCTGTCGACGGGGAAGAAACATCGGCACTCGCTGTTGGTACTCACGATAGACATCGCCAAATTGGGCGACCATTTTGCGTTCTTCCAACCACGCCCCGACAAAGATGTAGATACTCATGCTGAGATTGAATGCGAATAGATTTTGGGTCATGACGGGCGTTAACCAAAGAAAGACCAACCCTGCGGTGTAAATGGGGTGGCGCACGTAAGCATAGAGCCCTTTCAAGTTCAAGCTCCCTTGAGTTTGTTGCTCTCTTGCGAGAAAAGCATCCAAGCCCAAGAATGAGATTAACCCGCTTTGCATCAAACCGATTCCGCTCACCACAACTGCGGTGAGCTGAAGCAAGCCACTGACCAACACCCAAGGGAAAGGGATGCTGTATAAGTGGCGGTCGGGTAGCCAAGCCAGCAGAGCCAGAATGGGAAGGAAGGTCACCATGCTAATGAAATTGTAAATAAGGCGATACCAACGGAAAACCCCATCGCCTAATTGTCGCTGAAGCCAGTTTTTGAACCGCAAAGAGGCTAGCAGGGAATGAAAAATACCATAGACTAC
>CAKZNJ010000244.1 GCA_937129505.1 uncultured Anaerolineae bacterium
TTCTCCGCGGCGAGGGGACTCGTGATTAAATAATATTCCGTTGCTCGCAAAAATCCGATAAGCATCGCGATAATTACGCGTGACCCAATAAGCGTAAACTTTAGCGGCTGCGTAAGGGCTTTGAGGTTCAAAAGGGGTTTTTTCGTTTTGGGGTGGCTTTGCACTGCCAAACATTTCACTCGAGGAGGCTTGGTAAAAACGTGCCTTAATCCCACTTTTTCGAATTGCTTCCAAAATTCTCATCGTTCCTAAACCGGTGATGTCACCGGTATACTCTGGCAGCTCAAAACTGACCCGCACATGACTTTGAGCGGCCAGATGATACACTTCATCCGGCTTTATGTTGTAGATCAAATCCACAAGGTTGCCGGTATTGGCTAAATCTCCATAGTGCAAATATAACTTGACCTGCTCGCCGTTGTGTGGGTCACGATAAAGATGATCAATTCGATGAGTGTTGAAAGTACTGGCTCGCCGAATCAAGCCATGAACTTCATATCCCTTCGAAAGTAATAATTCCGCTAAATAAGAACCATCCTGTCCAGTAATTCCGGTAATTAACGCCTTGGTCATTTACCCTCCGGTTTATACATCCATTCGGACTTGGTGTAACAGCACGATTTTACCATTGAACATCTCACTTACTCTTTCGAGCGAGATAACGAATATCCAACTCCATTGGGACTTGCCTCTGGTCATGAAGTAGCTTAAGCAACACCCTTACTCGTTCACTGCCCGGTAGGCGGGTATCGAAGATCGCCTCATACCCTGCAAATGGACCCTGACGGATATACACCGTCTCTCCCGCTTTAAGACCATCAAAAAATTCACCCCCAGCTTCGGCAATCTCGCGCACCCTTTTCTTTAGCTCATTGATCAGATGGTCGGGCACAATTGCCGCTTCTTCCCCAAAACAAACTAACCCCAGCGTATGTGGCATCCATTGGAAGTAAGACAAACCGATGACCTCCAAATCCACGTGGACAAACATGTAACTGGGGAAGTACGGTTGAATCTTTTTCGCTCTCGGATTAACAGGGTGTACCCGAATACGTGGGTAATATACCTCGACGTTTTGATTCAGGACTTGACGATAGACAACCTCTTCTTTCCGAGGTTTACTCCTCAAAGCATACCAATACTCAGCCATCCTACTCCATCAATAGAATAATATTCCAAAAAATCAACTAGATAACTGCTGCTGCACATACGATGCCGATAAATTCATCAGCTTTAAGACTGGCTCCACCTACCAATGCACCATCGATCTCGGTTTGTTCGAAGAACTCAGCGGCATTACTAGCCTTAACCGATCCACCGTAAAGAACACGAATAGAGCCGGCAATCTTTTCCCCAAACAAGGAGGCTAGCGCAGGGCGAATAATCTCTCGAACAACCTCGTTTGCAAACTCTCCGCTTGCCGCCTTGCCGGTGCCAATTGCCCACACCGGTTCATAAGCGACCAGCAGCGGAACATCCCCATGACCATTTTGCCGAAGCTCTATGCCCTGTAAGCCCGCTTCTACTTGCCGACGGACAACCGAGACAGTCAATCCTTTCTCGTTTTCATCGAATGTCTCCCCCACACAAAAGATCGGGATAAGACCAACCTCTAAGGCAGCCTTGATCTTTCGATTGACCGTTTCATCTGTCTCGCCGAAATATATGCGTCGTTCGGAATGTCCAATGATGACATATTCACAAACCTCTGCCACCATCGTAGGTGAGACTTCTCCAGTATAAGCTCCCTCCTTCTCCCAAAATAAATTCTGAGCTCCTAGATGAATACCTGAACCCTCCAACAAAGCTTTGACAGACATCAACGAAGTAAACGGGGGACAGATAACTTTTTGCACTCCTTGGATCTCCTTCAATCCTCGAACCAACTCCGGGACGAGCTGGCGAGCTTCCGCGATTGTTTTATACATCTTCCAATTGCCTGCGACAAGCGGTGTCCTATTCATGATCGACCTCACATAAATGTTTTTTCTCTAGCTTACTTAATGCAGCAACAACCTTGGCAACAATCCATGAATTTTAGCATTCATGAATTAATTGTCCATTATAAAGGCGACTTTAATTATTCCGTAAGGCAACTCGCTGCAAGTGTTGGGGCTGGAATAGTTTTAATGTGTTTTCTATCTCAACTCAAATAATAAAAAGGCGAAGGAAATCGGATAAGCTCGAAATTCCCTC
>CAKZNJ010000245.1 GCA_937129505.1 uncultured Anaerolineae bacterium
CAGTGCACGACACGCAATGAAATTAGCGCGCCAGCACCGCCATCACGTGGGTTTAGTGACTCTTTATACTATTTGGCCCTTCCCCGAAGATGTCATTCAAAGGGTGGGGCGAATAGCAAGAAGGGTGATTGTTCCAGAAATGAATATGGGGCAATTGGCGCTGGAAGTGGAAAGGTTGGTAGGGCGACATAAAGTTGTGCGTGTAAACCGCGCAGATGGAGAAATGATTCATCCCCAGATGATCATTGATGCCCTAGAAGGAAGGTAAGAATGGCAAAAAGTGATCACACTGCTTATGCATATCTGCGCACGACCAAAAAATTCCCCAACATTTGGTGTGCTGGCTGCGGTATTGGCATTGTAATGGGCGCGTTGATCCGTGCTATTGACCGAATTGGTTTGGAGAAAGACGATGTAGCGGTTGTTTCTGGGATTGGGTGCGCGGGGAGGATGCCGGTTTATTTGGATTTTAATACCATGCATACAACCCATGGCAGAGCTGTGGCATTTGCAACCGGTTTGAAGCTTGCCCAACCCAAATTGCACGTCATTGTGGTGATGGGCGATGGTGACGCTCTAGCGATTGGTGGCAATCACTTTATCCATGCAGCGCGCCGCAACATTGACTTGACCGCTCTTGTCATCAATAATGCCATCTACGGGATGACAGGGGGACAGTATAGTCCAACAACACCGTTGGACATGCGCGCTGCAACTGCCCCGTATGGGCATGTCGAGCCACCGTTCCCGGTCTGCGAACTTTCTATTGCTGCAGGAGCGACCTTTGTTGCTAGAAGCACCGTCTATCACGCCGTTGAGTTGGACAAAATGATCGAAAAAGCAATTCGAAAAGTGGGGTTTAGTGTTGTCGAGGCAGTTAGTTATTGCCATACCACCTACGGACGAATGAATAAAATGGGTACTTCAGTGGATATGATGCGCATGTTGAAGGACCATAGTATTACGCTTGCTGCAGCGGAAAAGCTACAACCTGAAGAACGAGCAATGAAAATCGTGAGGGGAATCTTACATGATGTGGATAAGCCAGATTATATAACCCTTTATAACCAAGTCATCGAACGGGCAAAAGCTACCATCAGCGGCAAAGAATTTCTACGGGCGGGTCCAGGAGGCTTGGAGTGAAAAGAAGAGATAGTCAAAATAGGAGAATTGAGATTCGCCTTGCTGGTGAGGGGGGACAAGGTATGATTCTGGCAGGTGTAATTTTGGCTGAGGCGGCTGCGATTTATGATGGTAAGAATGTGGTGCAAACCCAAACTTACGGACCAGAAGCGCGTGGTGGCGCAAGTAAGGCGGAGGTCGTGATCAGCGATGAGCCGATTGACTATCCTGAAGTACTCTATGCAGATGTCCTAGTAGCGATGAGCCAAGAGGCGTGTGATAAATATGCTTCTAACTTAAAAAAAGATGGTTTGTTAATTGTGGATATAGACAAAGTTCGACGCATTCCATTGACAAACGCGGTGAAAATTCCCATTACCCGCGCCGCCATTGAATCTTCGGGAAAGGCGATCACAGCAAATGTTGTAGCTCTGGGAGTGCTGGTTGGGTTTACCGGGGTAGTCAGTCGGGAAGCCATTGAGAAGGCTATCATCGCCCGTGCCCCGAAAGGCACAGAGGAGATGAACCATAAAGCGTTGGAACGTGGCTTTCAAGAAGCAGAAGCTTTGTTAGCGGTAAAACAAAAAACCTAGAACTGCTGTCACCACGACGATGATTGCCGGATTGACCTTGGTAAAGGTCAATACAAAAAAGGCCGCTAGGGCAAAGAGGGCTTTGTCCCAACCACCTGAGATTGCTGATTGCCAGCCTAGTTTCTTGACCCCCCAGACCGTGTAAGCCATGTCGTAGGCTGTCCATAACAGCAAGCCAACTACGGCTGGCCGAACACCTCTTAACATCGCCTGAACAGCATGGCTATCCTTTATCCCATAAAAAAACACCACCATGATCAACATCAACACGGTGGTGGGAAGGACGGTTCCCGTTGCCGCTGCGATTGCACCGGGCACGCCGGCCAGTTTATAACCGACAAAAGCAGATACTTGGGGGGCAATTGGCCCAGGCAAGGCGTTGCCAACGGCAACGGCATCGGCGAACTCCTCTGAAGTTACCCAACCTGCGGTAGTCGTCTCTCGTTGCATCAGCGCAAGTGAAGCAGGACCTCCACCCCATGAAAACATTGCGACGCGGGTGAATAATACGAAGATTTCCCAAAGGGTTGCCATTTTGCTCCTCTGTGAATAATCTGACATCGAGTATGAGAATTTTAGCACAAAGTATTTGATCGCTTTTGAGAAGGGACAGAGCGGTATTCTCTGTGCAAAGGCTAGTCGATAGTTTTCAAGTGATATAGGCTAGTGTTTGGTTCTTTTAAAGGGTGTTAGAACAAAAAAAGCTGGGATACCTTCGATGTTGTAGCTCCCAGCTTTTGATGATCTGCAGGGTCCTTATCTGCTTGACAAAAACAAATCTACCAGAAGGTTTTTTCGATCAGCTCTCTTGCATTACCGGTCTGAATTTGTAACCATAAATGATCATGCCGCGCTCGTCACCATCGGTACGGATTTTACGGGTGACCATCTCTACTGGCATACCAATTTTTACTTCCTTGCTGTTTACGTCCGTTAATTGGGCTGTAACGATTGGCCCTTCTTCGAGTTTGACGAGGGCTACCGTGTAGGGTGTGTACTCTTCGAAGCCGGCGGGCGGCTCGTAAATGGTTGTAAATGAGAAAACCTCACCTCTACCGCTAAAATGATAGGGTTCTCGGGCATCTTTTCCGCACTCCGGACAGACATCGCGCGGAGGGAAAAGCTTGGTTTCACAATGGGGACAGACTTCACCAACTAATCCGTACCTTTGCTGTCGTATTCTCCAATGACGTGGGATTTCCATCGCAGACTCCTGTTTCCGTATGTTCCATTTTTCTCAAAGTTTAGTGAGGATCAACTATCAAGAACTATCAAGTTTACTTCATCGTTAGTTTGCCACGTTGACGGACATATTGGGCATAGTCAATCGGCACCCGCCGAGCGATATAATCATTGGTTTTGAGAGCTAAATCCCGCCGCGCTTCAAGCGCATCGGTGACAACGATCGACATTGCATCCGAGCCAGCACCCGAGCCAAATGACACAACCAGAATGCGATCGCCCACTTCCGCAATATCAAGGATTGCCGTTAAACCGATGATAGCAGCTCCGGCATAGGTGTTTCCGATATTGCCAACCAATAAGCCGGGGGCGATCTGCTCTTTGGTGAAACCAAGTTGTCCAGCGACCTTTTGGGGAAATTTCACATTTGGCTGATGGAAGACGACATAGCGATAATCGGAAGGTTTTGTCCCCGAGGCTTCTAAAAGGGTGCGGGCGGCATTCGTGATATGTTTGAAGTAGGCTGGATCACCGGTGAACCGTTGGGCGTGTTCTGGATATTTCTGGTATTGACGGCGGAAGAAGTCCGGTGTATCGGTGACGTAAGAGTAGGTATGCTCTATTACGGCAAGAGAGAACTGGGCTGGACCAAAGATAAACGCTGCCCCGCCAGCGCCAGCGGTATATTCGAGCGCATCGCCTGGGCGACCTTGAGCGGTATCCATCCCGATTGCCATGGCGTAATCTGCCATCCCTGAACCGACAAATGCGATCGCCGCTACCATCGCTTCTGTGCCGGCTTTGCAGGCAAATTCCCAATCTCCAGCTTGGATATGGGGGGCAGCTCCAATGGCTTCAGCGACGATCGTTGAGGTCGGTTTAACGGCGTAAGGATGAGATTCAGATCCAACCCAAATAGCGCGGAGTTGGCTAGCCGCGATTCCAGCTCGTTTCATCGCATTACGAGCCGCTTCAATGGACATGGTAGCGACATCTTCATCCAAGCCAGGGACGGATTTTTCTTTAATGGGTAAAGCTGCTTGTCCATCCGTCCAAATGCGGGCAACCTCGGTAGCCGGTAGACGATATTGAGGGACGTAAGCACCATAACCTACTATCCCCACCGGGCGATTTGGTTTTAGCAGTAAATCCCTTGATTCTAATGAGTGGTTCACGATGACTTTCTCCATGATTGTAAAATTTGTTCTGCGTAGTCAATGCGAACTTTTTGTGAAGCGACTAAGTGATTCGCTAGCTTTTCGATTTCATCTCCTTGTGCTCCTGCTGCCATCGCGACTTGGCGCGCATGTAATGCCATGTGCCCGCGTTGAATACCTTCAGTAGCTAGGGCACGCAGCGCAGCAAGATTTTGCGCAAGGCCAACGGATACGATAATTTCTGCTAGTTCCTGAGCGCTCTGAACGGCCATGATTTTCAATGCTAGTTTGGCTAGGGGATGCACTTTGGTAGCACCGCCGACAATGCCAACCGCCAAGGGAAGCTCTAGCGTGCCGACCAGATTCCCTTGTGTATCCTTTCCCCACTGGCTCAGAGAGGTGTAGGTGCCTGAGTGAGCTGCATAGGCGTGCGCGCCTGCTTCTACAGCTCGCCAATCGTTCCCGGTTGCGATAACCACGGCGTCAATTCCATTCATAATACCCTTGTTGTGCGTTGCGGCTCGATAAGGATCACTGGCTGCAAAAGCCCATGCTGCGATGATCCCATCTCTTACTTCTTCGCCAGAGAAATTACCCTGAGAGAACTGTGCGGCAGGGATTACACAGGTTGCGCGAGCCAAGCGCCGATCGGCTAAATTGCTGAGGATGCGCAGGTGAACGCGTCCGCCACTGATTGCTTCGACCATGGGGGTAAGTTTTTCTACAGTGGTGTTAACAGCATTGGCCCCCATTGCATCACGGACATCCATAATCAGGTGAAGGACAAGGTAGGTCCCTATTGGGGAATTCTCGATCAAGCGCACCTCGAGATCCTTGGGCCCTCCGCCTAGTTCTTGAAGAATAGGATCGACCTTTTTCGCTTCGGCCAGGATTGCCTCCTTTTCGGCTAATAAGCGGTAGCGGGCGAGGTGTGGGTTGGGAAGATCAAGAATCTGCATCTGGCCGATCATCAGAGGCTCATCCGCTTGAGCTTGAAAGCCTCCATTGGTGCGGGCGAGTTTTGCCATATAGGATGCCCCAGCTACGACCGAAGGTTCTTCAATTGCCATTGGCACCAAGACCTCGCGCCCGTTAACCATAAAATTTAAGGCAATCCCCAACGGTAAGGGGTGCACGCCAATGACATTCTCGATCATGTGATTTGCCTGATCCAGAGACAAAGCGGGATGGCTGGCTAAGCGCAACAGATCCTGTTCTTCTAGCCAACCATGCTGAACCAATAGCTCTTGTCGATCGGCTACTGGTAAGTTATAGAAACCCACAAGTCTGGAAGGTTTAGTTGCACTCATGTGTCTAATTCTAGCGATGCCTTCTTGCAAAAACTATCAGTTTAAGTCTCTTTCTTATCCAGTTGGACGGTTAATATTCTTGCAAGATTGTTAATGAGATCGAAAATTTTTGAAAACGATAAAAATAGTGTAAAATAGGGTTAAGGAACGGAAGGGCATGTCTTTACTTACACGAGAGCAACTCGAAGAAAGGTTGACGTCGTTACATCGCGCTAGTCTGGAACTGGTGCAGGATTTATCTTTGAATACGGTATTAGAGCGGATTGTCCGCTTGGCAAGGGAGGAAGCGGAAGCAAATTACGCGGCTTTGGGGGTGTTTGACGAAAAAGGCGATTTGGTTCAATTCCTCCCCAGCGGAATGGATGAGGAGGAAATTAAGCAAATTCCGAACCTCCCCAAAGGGGAAGGACTGCTAGGTGCCCTGAAACATGAAAAGAGGACCTTGCGAGTAGCTGAAATAACCAAAGACCCTCGCAGTGTAGGTTTTCCTCCAGGCCATCCTCATATGCGCACCTTTTTAGGGGTGCCCATTGTGTTGGGCGATCAGTTATTGGGTCAAATCTACTTGACTGACAAGTTAGGGGGGGAGGA
>CAKZNJ010000246.1 GCA_937129505.1 uncultured Anaerolineae bacterium
GCTCTACTTTGTGGTAGAATTTACCCATCTGCCCCCATCGTCTAGTGGCCTAGGACGCGGCCCTCTCAAGGCCGAAACACGAGTTCGAACCTCGTTGGGGGCATGCGGCTGGTTGTCTTTCCCAAGGAAGTTTGTCTAAAACTAAGAAAACACCTAGCTAACCCCTGCTTTACAGGCGCTGGGGCGAATAAAAGCGGTAGCGATTGCGCCGTTTTTTAGCGCGATACATGGCAATATCGGCGCAGATCATCAAACTTTCTGCATCCTCGCCATCTTGGGGATAGAGACTGATTCCCACACTGCCCGATAGATTCCACGTGCGATCATCCACTACATAGGGTTGGGCGATCAAATCGAGCAGTTTTTGAGCTACATTGGCAGCATCCTGAGGGTGGGTAAGGTCTTCCAGAATCACACAGAACTCATCTCCACCCATGCGGGCTATTGTGTCACTTTGGCGCAAAGCGCCTAATAAGCGGCGCGCCACCTCTTGTAAGACTTGATCGCCTTTGGCATGGCCAAACGTGTCGTTTAGTTCTTTGAAGCGATCTAAATCGAGCAGAAAAACCGCCAGCGAACGTTTCTCTCGTCTGGCGCGTTTGAGAGCATGCTTTAAGCGGTCGTTGAACAGATAGCGGTTGGGCAAACCGGTCAGCTCATCATGGGTTGCCATGTATTCTAAAATCAGGCGTGCCTGATGGCGTTCGCTGATATCGCGGCTCAGACCGAGAAAGCCAATCGGGTTTCCTTGGGCGTCCAACAGCAGGCTCGTTTTGACCTCCATCCAGCGGGTTGAGCCATCTTTACAGCGATGCTCTAGCTCAAGGGTACGCGACCAATGGCGGCGTTGGTCGTGCTTAAGCCGGGCGAGCAGGTGCATTTCTCTGGAGATCGTTTGTTTTGCCAGCCGATAGGAAAAAGGGGTAAGCAGCTCGTTTAACCGCAATTGTAGGGCTTCTTCTACAGAAAAGCCCATGAGAGAGGTGACCGAAGGGCTAATATAGGTGTAATTAAAAGACAAATCGGTCGTCCAGACCACATCCCTGATGTTCTCTGCCAGTAAGCGGTAACGTTCTTCGCTTTGGCGCAAAGCTTCCTCTTTTTCTTGGCGCACGAACCAGCTGGCAAACTGGTTGGCGAGGATGTTCAGTAGATAGATTTCCTGATCCTTCCACTGGCGTTTTTCTTTGACCGAGTCGAACCCTACAAAGCCGTAGAGCTTTTCTCCTGAGCGAACAGGCATGACCAG
The DNA here is from genome assembly GCA_937129505.1 of uncultured Anaerolineae bacterium. GTDB lineage: Bacteria > Chloroflexota > Anaerolineae > Anaerolineales > UBA4823 > NAK19. The sequence continues at coordinate 1,250 of CAKZNJ010000246.1, forward strand.
CAGGGATTGAATGGCTTGGGCTTCTAAGATAGCCTTGACCTCGCCCCACTCATCACCCAACTCCTCGACAACGGGAATCAAGAGATACGGATCATTGCGCAGGCTTTCCATCCACAGGGGAATGCTGTCGAGGGGGATATCCTGTAAGTTCTCCTTTTCACTGCTCACCCCATCGGCCACCCATTCATGGGTGTTGGAAGTCGTCTCATTTTTCCAATCAATGACGAATAAATAAACGCGGTCGACGTTGAGAAAGGTGCCGACTTCCCCCAACAAGCGCTCGATCAAGGCTTGATCTTGAAGGGTAGCTCCTTCGATAAACGTATGGGCAATTGAGAGCAAGAGATCGCGGAAACCCTGCAACCAAAGCTGCTCTTCTTCCATCCGTTTGCGCTGGCGCAGGTCGGTGATAATAGCGATTGAGCCGATTATCTCCTCTCCTTGCCAACGCGGTGACCCAGTAATCAGCACCGGCACTAACGACCCATCCTTGTGGATCAAGATATTTTCGTAAGCGGTTTTCTTACCTTGTAAGCGATTTTTCCATTGCGTTTCCAAGACGATGCTGTGGGTATCGAGGGTGATTTCGCTGGGTTTTTTGCCGACCAGTTCTTCGGGGGTATACCCCACTAGCTCGGCAAAGGCGCGATTGACAAAAACAAAGCGCTTATGGCGATCCACCACGGTTATCCCTGCCTCTACGCTGTTCATCACTTGCAGGATGAACTCGCGTTCCGCTTGTAGCTCCGCCGTGCGTTCGGCGACGCGCAACTCGAGCAGGGATTGGTGGATTTCTAAATCGGTCACCAGCCGCGTATTGACGATCCCTAAGGAGAGGCGAGTGGCAACTTGCTGGGCAAAAGCATAATCGGCAGCAGAGAATTCCCCCTCCTCTTTATGCCGGCAGAGAAGCATCAACCCCAACGGTTGCTCGCCTTCGTTGAGCGGTAAAACCATTAGGCTGTGAATGCCAACCAGCTCTTGAATGGTTTTTAGGGGGGGCTCGCTGAGCAGAGAAAGTGACTGAGGGCGTAGCTGACCAAAGAAGAGGGGTTGAACACCCTGAAGGATTTCTTGCCACGAGGGTTGGTCGTAGGGAATCTCGTGCGGCCGAAAGGAGTCGTTCAGGATCGAGAATAGGAGGGGATCAGGGTGATGAAGGCCAGTCAGGCGCAAAGATCTCGTTGCGCTGTCTGACAAGAAAATAGCACAGGTCGCCTTAAGTGTCTCAGCGGTCTGGCGCGAGACCGTTTTTAGGAGAGCAGGCAGTTGACGTTCATAGGCAACGATCGTTTGAGAGATCTGCGCGAGGTTTTCAGCGCGGCGGCTTTGCTCCTGTAAGGCTTCTTCGTGCCAGTAGCGTTGCAGAGCTAGGGCATACAGGTCGGCAAAGCGTTGCAGCAGCTCCGCCTGCGAAGGGCAATAGGGTTGCAGTGCGTTTGCAACGGCGATGATTCCGACTACCTTGCCATCGATCTTGGCTGGGGCGATAAGAAGGCGGAAGAGGGGGAGATGCCCCGCATCGAAGGGGTAATTACCAAACTCTGCGCCAAAGTCATTGGTATAAACCGCCTTTCCCTCTCTGCTTACCCATTCCCAGAAGCCCCCTATGCGGTCGAAAGAGCCATGATGCCTTTCGTAAATCCCTTTTTTCGTCTCTGCATGCACCATCATCCCGATAAATTTTGGACTGTTCTCGCGGTCCAAATAGCCAATGAACCCTAAGGGGCTTTGCGTGAACTGTTGGGCTTCTTGTAAGGTAACTTCGGCAAGTTTTTCCAGATCAAAGTCAGAGAGCAAGGCTTGCGAGAGCTCGGAAAGCACGGTGCGCAACCGCAATTCGCCTGCCAAGGCGCTTTCGAGTTCGCGGCGCAGGCTGATATCGTGGGCTAGAGCGAGGAAAGCGGTTTTGCCCTCCCATTGAGTGAGTGTTACGCCCATTTCGATGGGCAGGGCGGTGCCGTCTTTACGAACAACCTGAATCTCGTAACGATCGGGCACAACCTCGCCTTGGCGACGTTTTTGCCAACGTTCGGTGACAGTGGGTAAGTCATAGGGATGGACATAGTGGGAAAAAGGCTTTCCGATTAATTCTTGATGTGAATAGCCTAACAACTCGCAAGCACGGCGATTGACGTACTCAAAACTCCCCTCGCTGTTCACAACGAAGACAGCTTCGATGGCATTTTCAACTAAGGAACGAAAGTTGGATTCACAAACGGTCGGCAGACTAGGATGAACAAACTCGTTTTCCCCCAATTGTGCCAAACGCGCTTCGGCTTCTTGCAAGCGTTGGCGCAATTGTTCGATTTCATTCTCTATTGGAGTTAAATCTTGCATCACCGCATAAGTTTCCGCGCCAACCCGTTTTCAATAAATATTAAACACAATAAATACCCAAATGTCAACAGGTTGTTTTCTATTCTATAGAAAACCAAGCGAGGCTGGGAATTCCAGCCTCGCTGTGGGCGCGTAACTCAATTGTTTTGGTTTAGTATTCCGGCATCGGAGGTGGTGCGGGTTTTTCTTTCTCGGGCACCTCCGTAATCAACGCTTCGGTGGTTAGGATCATGGCGGCGATGGAGGTGGCGTTCTCTAAGGCGCCGCGGGTTACCTTAGCGGGATCAATGACCCCGTCCTTGACCATATCCACATACTGTTCGCTGAGCACGTTGTAGCCAATGTTGGGGTTCTTCTGCTCGGTCTGGATGCGGCGCACCGTCTCCAACACCACCGAACCATCCTTGCCAGCGTTTTCAGCGATCTTGCGCAGAGGCACTTCAAGGGCGCGGCGCACGATGTTGACACCAATCTGAGCGTCTTCGTTGTCCATCTTGACCTCATCGAGGGCGCTCATGGCATTGATCAGAGCCACGCCGCCGCCGGGAACGATGCCCTCTTCGACCGCCGCCCGCGTTGCCGAAAGCGCATCTTCGACGCGGTGCTTTTTCTCTTTCAGTTCGGTTTCGGTAGCAGCACCGACGCGGATGATCGCTACGCCGCCGGAGAGTTTCGCCAATCGTTCGTTGAGTTTCTCGCGGTCATAGTCGCTGGTGCTTTTTTCCATTTCAACGCGGATTTGCTCAATGCGCCCCTTGATCTGAGCCGGATCACCCTTGCCGCCGACAATGGTGGTGTTGTCTTTATCGACAACAACTTTCTCGGCGCGGCCGAGGTCCTGCACGGAGGCGCTTTCCAGCTTGCGGCCGGTCTCTTCCGAGATGACGGTGGCGCCGGTCAGGATTGCAATATCCTGCAACATGGCTTTCCGCCGATCGCCAAAGCCTGGCGCTTTCACCGCAACCACGTTCAACATGCCGCGCAGTTTGTTCAACACCAAGGTGGCAAGCGCTTCGCCGTCAACATCCTCGGCGATGATGACCAGATCGCGTTTGCCAATTTGGACGAGTTTCTCTAAAATGGGGACGATATCCGCCGCAGCAGAGATCTTCTTGTCGTGGATGAGCAGGAAAGCGTCGTTGATGACCGCTTCCATGTGTTCGGGATCGGTGATGAAGTAGGGCGAGATGTAACCGCGGTCAAATTGCATCCCTTCGACATACTCGGTTTCGAATTCCAAGCCCTTCGATTCTTCGACGGTGATCACGCCGTCTTTCCCGACCTTGTCCATCACCTCGGCAATTAATTCGCCAATGGCGCGGTCTTGAGCGGAAATAGAAGCGACGTTGGCAATTTCGTTTTTGGTAGTGATTTCAATTGCCTGGCTGCGGATTTTATCGGAAACAGCTTTGGTCGCCGCCTCAATGCCTCGTTTGAGCAGCATTGGGTTGGCGCCGGCAGCGAGATTCTTCATGCCTTCGGTAACAATGGAATGAGCTAATACAGTCGAGGTGGTCGTACCATCACCGGCAATGTCATTGGTCTTTGTAGCTGCTTCTTTGAGCAGTTGGGCACCCATGTTCTCAAAGGGGTCTTCTAGTTCGATCTCCTTGGCGACAGAGACGCCATCGTGTGTGATTGTAGGGGAACCGAATTTGCGGTCAACCGCCACATTGCGGCCCTTAGGACCTAAAGTGGTGACGACAGCGGTTGCCAAAATATCCATGCCGCGCTGTAATCGGCGGCGCGCTTCTTCTGAGAAAACTAATTGTTTTGCTGCCATAGATCATTCTCCTTCGTTGCTAAAAATTTATTTGGTTTCGACAATGGCTAAGAGGTCGCTTTCGCGCAAGATGAGCAGTTTTTTGTTGTCGATTTTGATTTCGGTGCCGGCGTACTTGGCAAACAGGACGGTGTCTCCCTCTTTGACGTCCAAGGGGATGCGTTTGCCCTCTTCATCGCGCTCGCCAGGACCGACAGATAATACTTTGCCTTTTTGGGGTTTCTCTTTTGCGGTTTCTGGCAAAACAATTCCGCCTGCGGTCACCTCTTCTTGCTCAATAGGCTCAACCACCACGCGGTTGCCGAGGGGTTTAAGAGTGATAGACATACAAACCTCCTTGAGAATATGGTATGAATTGACAGGTTACATGGCGACAAGTTAGCACTCGAACGCCTAGAGTGCTAACTTGCGCCTAAATCATATCGAATTTTTTTGCCTACGTCAAGGGGTGAGAGAAAAATTCTTATAAAATTCTGATATTTCTTTACCCCCTCAATGACTCCGCCCCGAAAAGGGAGCAGGATTGGATTTGGTATATTGACGCTCTTCTGAGCGAGGTACAAAGCCCTCACAGAGTTTTTTGGCGGGTGAGGGGCAGCTCCCCTCACCCTGCTTAAGATCGATGCCGAAGGCGACAAAACCCTATGGGCAAGCCCATAAGTAGGCTTCGTCTACAAACATGGAGGTAATTTTGCCATCGCCATCGTTGGCGACACCAAAACGCAGGACAATGGTCTGACCGGCATAGGCTCCGAGTCCAAAGTTCATCTTTTGCCAAGTACGATCGTTGCTCCGCCGCCACATTAAGTATTGTAGCAGATTGCCGTTCGTGTCGAGAACTGCCACATACTGAACGTCGTTTTGCGGCGTAGAGGTAAGGTTCAGCAAATCAAAGGTGGGTTCAATTAGGTCGGTTAAGTTCGATTCGAAACTGATGGGATACATCCAGAACTCTAACCGCGCATTGACTGCCCCAGCCGGGATGGTGACCATTTGTTGGAAGATGGAGTAACCACTGGTTGTTGACACGGCGGTCTCGATGCCGGCAAACATTGAACGATCTCCCTTATACTTGCGGCTCGTTGTGTATTGGGGTTGTAAGGGGGTTGAAAGTCGATCCCACCCGGTATTGTTCTCAAAGCCGCTGTTAACGAACAAATTCGGCCCACAGACAGGCGTGGCAGTGCTGGTTGGTGTGGCAGTATTGGTCGGTATAGGGGTGCCAGTAGGGGTGGGAGTATTGGTCGGCGTTGGCGTATTGGTCGCCGTCGGTGTGCTGGTTCGCGTTGGGGTGACGGTTGGCGTATTGGTTACAGTAGCGGTGGGTAAGGGGGTGAGGTTAAGCGTCAGAGATACATCGTCTACATACATCGAAGTTACTTTGCCGTCCCCATCGTTATACACGCCAAAGCGCAAATAAACGGTTTTACCGATGTAAGCGCTCAAGTCGAAGCTGAATTCTTTCCAACTTTTGTCATTGCGCCGTTGCCAAACCAAATACTGTAACACTTTATGCTCGGTATCTAAGATGGCGACATATTGGATGTCGTTGTTCGGGACTGCCTCAATCGAGAGTCCTTCGAGTGGCGGCTCTTCATTTAGCGAGGTTAGGCTAGATTCGGCGCTCTGCGTCCATAACCAGAACTTGAGGACGGGGTTGGTCGCTGTGGCTGGGATGACGATCAATTGTTCGAAGGGTGAATAACCGCTGAGTCTTGAGCCGCTGGGTAAGCCGGCAAACATCGATCGAGCCCCGCTGCGTTTCTGCTCGGTGGTGTACTTCGGGTGCAGGGAGGGGTTATCAGCGTTCAGCCGCACCCAACCTTTGTTATTCTCAAAACCGCCGTTGACGATGAGATTGGTTCCGGCGGGAGGCATTACGCACACTTCCAGCGAAACATCGTCAGTGAACATGCCGGTTACGCCGCCCTCTCCATCGTTGTAAGTGCCCATTTTGAGAGTAATTCGGCGCCCATCAAAGTTGATTAATTGATAAGCTCTTTCCTGCCAAGCGTTCGATTTTTGACGAGATTGAAAGAGGAAATTTGCGGTCACTAGATTGTTATTGCTGTCGAACAAGCCGGCGTAGTTATAATCCAACGCAGCAAGAGGCTCAGATAGTGCGGAGGGATCATAGGTAATGGGTTGGATCTCTTGGGCAGGTTCACTTTGCCCTGTGGTTGTGCTTTCGGTAGTCGTTTCGTATGTGTAGAACCTCAGGATGACGGAGGTTGTGTTGAGAGGGATATCGAAAGTTTGGCTGAAGAGTGAAAAGCTGTAGCGGTTATGGCTGGAGGTCAGGATACCGCTGCGCATTGAACGGGAACCGTTGCGGGCGAGTGTGGTACAGTAAGCGGCTGGGTAGGTCGAGCCGTGGATGAACCAAGCTAGATTCT
>CAKZNJ010000247.1 GCA_937129505.1 uncultured Anaerolineae bacterium
AGGTGGGCACGCTGATCCGCTTCTAGTTCGAGAATGTTTTGCCCTTTGAACCAAACCTCTCCTCGGGTAACCTCGTAACTCGGATGTCCCATTAAGGTATAAGCCAGAGTCGATTTGCCAGTTCCATTAGGACCCATTAAAGCATGGACCTCACCTTGATGAACGGTCAGATTGACGCCCTTCAAAATTTCCCGATCGTTGACATTGACATGTAGATCAATAATCTGCAACTCAGACATAGATGGTTTCTCCTATAAGCTCCTAATGTTTATGCACAATGATTCGTGATTTACATCTGGATATTTGTTATCAAATTTGACATTATTATAGCTTGAATGGTAATTTCTGTCAATAATATTTACGATAATAATCTTAATATTGACAAATATCTAAGATTATGCTATACTGCAAACCAACGGGAACTATAGGTGCATATACTCGGATCAGATTGTATATTGCGACGAAATGATTTATGGACACAATACAACATTTAGATGAACAAAACCAGACAACTCGCCAGAGGGTTTTGAAAACACTGCTTTTACGCCACCATTGCACTGTGAATGAATTAGCCAAAGCAGTTGACATCAACCCCATATCAGTCCGCCACCATCTCAATAAACTGGAAGCTGAAGGACTAGTTACTTCTTTAGAGGAACGGCACGGAGTAGGTCGCCCACGTCGTCTTTACCAATTAACTGAGACCGGGCGAGAATTATTTCCAACCCGCTATCTACGCCTAACAACCCGTCTCCTCACCCAGCTAAAGGATCAACTCCCTCAGCCGATGGTAAACCAAATTTTTGCCCAAATGGCAAAAGATATAGCTGCAGACTACGAAGAAGCTCTAAAAGGATTACCACTCGAAGAACGATTAGAACTAATCAAAAGGCTGCTAGGGCAGGAGGGCTTTTCAGTAGAATGGGAAAAGCAAGGGAGTGATTACCTAATTCGTGAAATTAACTGTCCATATCTACAAGTCAGCCAAGCCCATCCTGAGGTATGCTCGATTGACCAAACCCTGATTTCAACCTTATTATCCCTTCCAGCCGAGAAGGTCCGTTGCGTTCTTAACGGCGACACTCACTGCACTTACGTTGTAACGAATCAAGCTACGGAGTAAAATCATGTCGAAACAAGAAACTTCGCACGTGATCTGGCAAGCCGACAGCACCCATCCCCAATTGGCAGAGACTCTTCGAGAGAAATTACGTGAAATTGTCGATCCCGAAATTGGGTTAAATATTATTCAACTCGGTTTGGTCAGAGACCTGATCATCGAGGAAGACAATGCTCATATCAAAATGATCCTGACCACGCCTTTCTGCCCTTACGGACCTGCTCTCCTAGAAATGAGCCGGAAAAAAGTGGAAGAAACCCTTCAAAAGCCAACAACGATCGAGATGGGAATGGAAATGTGGGATTTCTCCATGATGGAAGAAGGCGCTGGCGGAGATTGGGGCTTGTTCTAACGAAGTCTTAACTCCATCAGGATCAGAGGATGCCTTATAGGGGGAAAAGTGGCACAGTTCCTGCTATTGTTCATCTGTAGTCAATTCCTATGACGCGGCACAGATTCTTTTGGAATTTCGTGTAATCATAGATTAAAATATCAACTATAGAATACAAAAGGACTTCCCGGTAACTACCCGCTCATGTCTCAAACACATTCCTCTCAATCTTCGAAGTTACTTTTTCACGTTCCCATCATCCTTATTGTCGCTGGCTTGCTAGCAACGTTATTCACTGCTTGGACAGAGCCATTGATCCCGATCGGTCAATCAGTTATCAATCCCGAACAATTCGCCTATACAGTCATACCGACTTCTGAAAATCAGAACTCAACAATCCTAAGCCCGGATGTCGGCATTGTAGCCGGTCATTACGGGAACGATTCAGGCGCTGTATGCCCCGATGGCTTAAGGGAAGTGGATGTCAACCTGAACAACGCCTCTCTCGTCCAAAAGATGCTTGCAGAAAAGGGCATCAAGTCAGAAATTCTGCAAGAATTTGATCCGAAACTCAGCGGCTACCGCGCCTCCTTACTGATATCAATCCATGCTGATTCTTGCGCGTTCATCAACGAAGAAGCTAGCGGATATAAAGTATCGGCAGCCTTATCAAACCCTCAGCCGGACAAATCCGCCCGCTTGATCGCATGTATTCGCTCTCACTATGCGAGCACAACCGGCTTGCGTTTGCACAATAGTGTCACCAACGACATGACCAATTATCACGCCTTCAATGAAATCCACCCGGAAACTGTCGCAGCGATCATTGAAGTGGGCTTTCTAAATCTTGATCGAGTCATCCTTACTCAAAAGCCTGAAGTCATCGCTGCAGGGATTACTAATGGAATTCTTTGCTACCTCAATAATGAGGACATTGTCACCACCCCGACGCCTTAACGCATGGATGCATCAGATGAACTAAGAGCCGCTAGGATTGCCCTCCGAAGAGGTCAAAAAAAAGTAGCCCGTGCGCATGCCCTTCGCGCCGCTGCGATGGATCCGTCCTCCGAAGAGACGTGGTTAGTCTTGGCAGCTTGTGATTCACCTGAAGCTGCAATCCATCATCTGCAACGAGTTCTAAAATTAAATCCCAATCATCCCATCGCTCAAAAAGGGCTAGCTTGGCTTTTAGCGCATCAATCCACTCCCAACTCCGATCCGCTAGCCGAAACCCAACCGATCCGCATACCATCCCCCACGGTAGCAGTACCTTCATCCCCTCAGAAGCGGAGTACGTTTTTAAGCGTTGGTACGCTTTTGCTTGTGATGATCTGTATTGTAGCCATCGCTCTTCCACTGCCCATATGGGCATTATTATCGTCAATCAGTCCCGCCGCTGCACAATTTCCCATTCAAAACGAGTCGGTCTTTACAGATACCCCGACCAGTACCCCAACCGAAACAGCCACAACCACTCCAACAGAAACGCCATCCCCAACTCCAACTCCCTTCCCCACAGAGACTCCTACACCAACGCCAACAGCCACTCTCACCCCTCAACCAACGGCAACAGAATCTCCTACCGTTGCTCCTTCGCCAACAGCAAAGTCGAAAAAGAAAAAGAAAAAACAAGCAACCAATCAAAATAAATCCCCTGCCTCGTCAAACATTGGTTATGCTACCTATCTGCCAAAGGGCGTAGGGGAATCTGACCCATGGGTAGAAGTTGACCTCAGCTCGCAAAGGTCTTATGCCTACATCGGCAGAACCATGGTGCGTTCTTTTATAGTTTCAACGGGAACATGGCAACATCCTACCGTCACAGGAGTTTTTCGGATCTACGTCAAATATCGTTATGCCAATATGTCTGGTCCAGGTTATTTCCTGCGCAATGTTCCCTATGTGATGTATTTTTACAAAGGTTATGGCTTGCATGGCACCTATTGGCACAACAATTTCGGGATACCTATGAGTCATGGTTGTGTAAACTACACCATCACGGATGCCGGATGGCTCTTTGATTTTACCAGTGTGGGAACAATCGTCTATATCCATGAATAACTCACCAACCGCTCCACAAAAACATCTTTTTGCCGGGCTGATTTTTGACGAACAAGACCGACCCGTTGAAGCGGTGTATGTCGGCAACGAACCCTGTTACGTCGTTGACGATCAAGGATTTCGGCGCCATATCCCGGCCTTAGAGATTGACAGACAAGTGTTTGAGGCTATTGTCAAACAAATTCAAGGACACGAGGAAATTATCAGTGAACAGGCAGCTAAAATGCTCGGGCAGGATGATCCGTTTTCGAAGGCTCTTATCGCCAACCAATTGAAAAACATCTCCCAACAGTTTCCCTTTTTATTAGCAACAGGCATACCAGAAGAAGCCCGTGCTTACCTTGGAATGACTGGTTTTAAGATTATAATTAATCTACATGGCGAAGTAATTGATATTATTCAACCCGGTATCAGTTATCCAAGCGAAGAATAGTCCCAAAGGTAAGATGACCGAAAACATCCTTGATGTAAACGAGTTAGATTTTCACTACAATGTCTTAGAATATTCATTTCAGAACCCAGTCGTGGTTGACTTTTGGGCAAACTGGTGTCATCCGTGCAAAATGCTCACTCCTATCCTTGAAAAAATTGCCATCGAAGCAGATGGAGCTTTTCGCTTGGCGAAGATCAATGTCGATCATAATTCCAACTTAGCCATTCGAATGGGTGTACATAGCATCCCACACGTCAAAGGAATCAAAAGTGGACAAGTAGTAAACGAGTTTGTCGGTCTCCAACCAGAAGTAAAAATAAGGGATTTCATTCAAAGCCTTCTTCCTCAACCAAGCGAATTATGGATCGAGAAAGGAAGACATTTTTATCAAGAAGGCATATGGGAAGAAGCTGCGGAGGCCTATCGCCAAGCACTCTTAATCGAGCATCAAAACCCCACTGCCCGTTTGGGGTTAGCTAAAAGCCTTTGCCGTCTCCAACAATTCGAAGAAGCCCAATCTTATCTAACCGATTTTCCACCCAGTAAGGAATATTCCGCAGCCCAAAGATTACAATTCCTAATCAATGAAATCCTGAGTGCCCAAGGTTTACCTTTCTCTGATAATGAACTAGAAGCCGCCTATCAAAACAGCTTGCGCCTAATTTTCAAAGGCAATTACTTCGCCGCATTAGACGGCCTTTTGGATATCCTCCGTATGGATAAGTCGTTTGGTCAAGGGAAGTTAAAGGAAATCATTGTCGAAATTTTGGATTTGTTAGGCGATTCAGATCCAGAGACTCGCTCCTATCGGCAGGAATTAGCCTCCATTCTTTGGTAAGCACGAATTACCACCTCTATCAGCAAGTTTCACAGAAAAAAACTTCTTGACATAAGAAAAGAACATCACGTATAATCCCTATGCCTGCCCGATTTGGGCAGGCATTCGTATGCAATAAAAATAGAAAGAGAGGAGTAACACCAAATGCCTCCACAACCCAAGAGAAAACTATCCAAAGGACGTCGTGACCGCCGTCGCGCACATGACGCATTAAAAGGCTACCAACTTGTCCAATGTAGTAACTGCGGGGCCATGCGCTTGCCCCATACAGTTTGCCCCTCCTGTGGCCATTACAAAGGCAGAGAAGTCGTCAGCGTTGAAGAAAAGAAAAAATAAAAGCGGCGGGCCGTGATGATCACGGCTCGACCGTCCGTAAAGGAGAACATTGTTAACCTCAGAACAAACTGCTATTCTCTTTCCGGGTCAAGGTTCCCAGCAAGTCGGTATGGGATACCAACTTGCCGAAAAATTCAGAATTGCTCAGCTAACATTCGAACAAGCTGATCGACTATTAGGCTTTAAGTTAAGTGAGATTTGTTGGTACGGGCCTGCCGAAAAATTAAATGACACCTATTTCACTCAACCCGCCCTGTTCACTCACTCGATTGCCTCATGGCGAGTATTCCAAGAGCTATATCCTCGTTTTAGACCTCGCTTCTTTGCCGGGCATTCAATGGGAGAGATTACCGCCTTAGTGGCATCCCAGGCGGTCTCTTTTGAAGATGGCCTGCTGTTAGCGCACCAGCGCGGTCGGCTAATGAAAGAGAGTGGCGAGCTGCACCCCGGTGGGATGGCGGCCATCCTGGGTATGGAAGCAGACTCCCTCAGGCAGATCTGCAATGAAGTCGTTACCCAAGGTGAAATTGTCCAAGTAGCCAACGATAATTGTCCCGGGCAAATCGTGATTTCTGGCTCTCACGCAGGAGTAGCCAAAGCATGTGAGCTTGCACTCGCCCAAGGCGCTAAAAAGGCGATAAAACTCGCCGTTAGCATTGCTGCCCATTCCCAATTAATGGCCCCTGCCCAAGCCGAATTTTCGAAAATTGTCGATCAAATTTCCTTCTCAGACCCCGAGATAGCGGTTGTTGGCAACGTCTGTCATGCTGCCATCTATTCAAAAGAACAATTGAAGCAAGATGTCAAAGCCCAACTAACATCTCCCGTTTATTGGACAGACTCCATCAAATATATGATACAAAATGGTGTTCGTTATTTTGTAGAGCTAGGTAGTGGTTCAGTCTTATCTGGATTGATCAAACGCATTGATACCCAAGTACAAACCTATTCGCTCGGCTCTGCCGAAGATTTTGCCAATTTTCCTGCGGTATAATCAACCATTGAAAGGTGAAAAATGAGCTGGTCGCAATCCCTCGCATTAACCGATCGCGTTGCGATTATTACTGGTGCCTCGCGCGGCATCGGACGTGCTATTGCGCTTGAGCTAGCAAACCGAGGAGCAAAAGTAGTCATAAATTATTTGAGCAATGAGCAAGCTGCGCACGAAGTGCTCGAACGGATAAAAGAAAGCGGCGGTGAAGGGATAGTTATGCAAGCGGATATCTCTCAATTTGATCAAGCTCAAGAACTCATCAAAAAGGGAGTTGAACATTACGGAAAGATAGACATCTTGGTTAATAACGCCGGCATTACCCGGGATACTTTGATCATGATGATGAGTGAGGAAGATTGGGATGCCGTTCAAGCGACCAACTTAAAAGGCACATTTAATTGCTCAAAAGCGGCTATACGATACATGATGCGCCAAAGATACGGTCGGATTATCAACATCACCTCAATCTCTGGTCAAATGGGCAATGCCGGGCAATGCAACTACTCTGCTTCAAAAGCAGGCCAGATTGGTTTTACGAAAGCACTTGCACGTGAGGTTGCCTCGCGGAATATCACCGTTAATGCCATTGCAGCCGGGTATATTGAAACCGACATTTGGGACAATGTAACTCAGGAGATGAAAGACGCCTTTCTAAAATTGATTCCATTAGGACGAAAAGGTCAACCCGAAGAAATTGCTTACGCGGTTGCATTTCTAGCATCGGAGCAAGCTTCGTACATTACTGGTCAGATTCTTGGCGTTGATGGTGGGATGGCGATGATGTAAGAAGTGAGAAAGGAGCCCTGATGACTGGAGACGGTAAAACGACAATTGCGCCTGAGGTCCTCAAATCGATTGCCCGATTGAGTTGTCTTTCGGTAGATGGAGTGAGTCGGATGGCTTCCCATCCGCTGTCATTCGGCCGCCTGCTGAATAAACAAGGTCGGGAAGGCGTCGAAGTAGAGATTGAGAACGACATGGTGTATGTGAATCTTTATGTGATCCTAAAAAGCGATGTAAATATCCGCGAGGTTAGCCGCAACATTCAGCAACAAGTCCACCGCGCCATTACGGATTTGGTAGGCATGAATGTAGGAAAAATCAATGTTCATATTGAGGATATTGATTATCAAGACGAAAAAAGGTAGAAAACAATGAAGCCCCGTACAAAAGCGCGGAGCATTGCCTTGCAGGCGCTGTACGAGATCGACTTGACAGGACATCCTTTCGAATGGGTCTGGACAAACCGTTTAGAAGAAGAGAATTTGGATAAGAAGCAATCAGAATTTGCGTACCAAATTATTAGCGGTGTTGCTCCCTTGATGGACCTGCTCGACAATTTCCTGGCGGAACACGCACCAGAGTGGCCGCTAGATCAAATCGCAACCATTGATCGAAACATCTTGCGCATCGCTTTGTGGGAATTTGCCGTTTATGGTAAAACGCCAGTCAAAGTAGCAATCAACGAAGCTGTTGAATTAGCAAAAGAATTCGGCTCAGAGAGCTCACCCCGCTTCATTAATGGAGTTCTAGGCAGCCTTGCCTTACGCAAAAATGAGGTTCAACAAGCTCTACGCAAGATGATCGCTTCTTATTCAACCAACCAATCTACATAACTCAATAATCGCAATGGAAATTTTTAGTATCGGTCCTTTGGAATTCTTCTTCATCCTGTTGATTGCCCTAATTGTCCTAGGCCCAAAGGATATGGTAAAGACAGGACGCACAATTGGCCGCTTTCTGAACAAATTGGTTCGGTCATCAACATGGAAGACCCTGCAACGAACAACCCGGGAATTAAGACAACTACCAACGTATTTGATGCGCGAATCAAACTTAGAGGAGGCTCTCAAAGACCTCCCAACCCCTGAATCGATATCCAAAGAAGCCGGCCTGAATGAAATCAACGCTTCCCTTGCTCAAACGAATCAAGATATCTCAGATTGGCTTAAGCCTCCCAGTCTCTCCATCGAACCACCCTCTCAACAAAACAACCAGCCTTCTAAGGACAATGAAGAATCTACCAATAAATGAGAACTTATGCGCAACTTGCTGAAGAACATTTGGTTTGTCATCACGCTGCCATTTTTGATTTTGCGTTGGATAGCTCGCTATTTGTTCCAATGGTGCAGAAATACATCTCAGACGATTCACTTCCTCCTCACGGAAGAGGAAGAGGATTTACCTATCGAGGAGACGCTGACCAAGACCATCCAGAATCCAAGCGGAATTTTCGATCATATCGATGCCTTACGAAAACACATTTTTCGAGCATTAATTTTTCTTGTCATTACAACCTCAATTTCCTTTCTTTACACTGCCCAAATTATTGACTTTCTAGCAAAGCCCGTTGGGGGGTTACAAAAGTTAGTCGCAATCGATGTAACTGAACCAATTGGTGTTTTCATGCGCGTGGCTCTCCTCACGGGTTTTACCATCGCCCTTCCATACATCATTTTTGAATTGTGGCTCTTTGTTGCTCCAGGGTTAAAAAAGCGAACCCGTTTTGGTAGCTTAGTTACCATTCCTATTGCTACCGCGCTGTTTTTTAGCGGGATGGCTTTTGCATATTTTGTGCTTCTCCCTGTTGGCATCCCTTGGCTTACTCAAGTGATGGGGATACGCACCGAAGTCCGTCCCTCTAGCTATGTTCAGTTTGTCACAACGGTATTGTTTTGGATTGGTTTAGCCTTTGAATTTCCTCTGATCGTCTACTTTCTAGCTCTTGTTGGGTTGGTTCGTGCTAATGCTTTACTGGAACAATGGCGATTTGCAGTGGTCATTATCGCTATTTTAGCTGCCACAATCACTCCAACTGTAGATCCGATCAACATGAGCCTCGTTATGTTACCGATGGTTACCCTATACTTTATTAGTATTGGATTAGCCTATCTTGCCGAACGCACTCGCAGAAAACAATCCACGGCGTAGTATGTATAATACTATTAAGGGTTCACTACAACCTTCATTCATCCCCACCCAAAAACATTAAAGCTAAGCCAACAGTTCAGCTCCATCCTGCTCGGCTTGCACATACGATAAGGAGGAAAAATGAAAAAAGATGTTGCAATTGTCGGTATTGGTTGGGAGGGCTTTCAACCGACAACTCCCCACTATTCCTACAAAGAGATGATCTATCAAGCCGCTCAAAGGGCATATTTCGATGCCAAGGTCGATCCGCGCAAAGACATCCAAAGTTTTGTGACGGTGGCGGAAGACTTCACGGAAGGAACAAGCATCTTTGACGAATACACCCCCGATCAGTTAGGCGCAGCTCTGAAGCCAATGCATACGATTCCGGGAGATGGCCTCCACGGGGTTATTACCGCCTATCTGATGATTCGCAGTGGAATTTGTCAAGTTGTTGCCGTTGAGGCTCATTCCAAAGCTTCAAATGTCAAGACTCTGCCGCAAATTACCCATTACGCCCTAGACCCTATTGTCAACAGACCATTTGAGTTTTATCCGGAGTTTATTGCGGGGCTGGAAATGCAACGTTTTCTCTTCGAAAACAATTTGACAATTGAAGAATGTTCGCTAGTCGTCCAGAAAAATCGCCGCAATGCTTTGAACAATGCTTCTGCTCCATACAGCTGTGATCTATCACTCACTGAAATCAATAACAGCGAACCACTTTCTTATCCACTGCTTCACAGCCATGTCGCTCAAAATGCAGACGGAGCGATTGTTATCGTCCTAGCCAATCATGAAATTGCCAACTCTTTGCGCAAGGATCCGATTTGGATAATCGGCGTTGGGTGGTGCAATGACAGCAATTCTTTAGAATATCGAGAATGGGGAAACTTACCCTACTTGAGCGAAGCCGCTCGGATGGCATATCAACAGGCGGATATTCAAAACCCATCGACGACGATCGATTTTGCTGAGATCGATGATCTCTATGCTTACCGCGAATTGATGAGTCTGTCTGCTCTGAAACTTGTCCCGAACGCTTATCTAGCAGAGGCGATTACAAACGGCGCTCTTACGCCAGAGGGAAACTTACCCATCAACATTTCTGGTGGCTGTCTCGGCATAGGCAACTTACTAGAAGCAAACGGTTGTGCCAAACTGATCGAAGGCGTCCTTCAATTGAGGGGAGAGGCAGGAAAACGTCAGCTACCTCAACCTCACATTGGCATTGTCCAAAGTTGGAGAGGTATTCCAACAACAAGTGCAGCTGTTGTAATTCTGGCTAACTCGTAAACTAAGGAGGATGGGAGATGACATATCGAAAAGTCGCTGTTGTGGGTGCGGGGATGACGCAGTTTGTGCGTAGAGCAAAAGAAACCCCGCAAGAATTAGCTTATAAAGCTGTGCGCGCTGCCCTCGAATCCTGCGAATTGACTTTAAATGACATCGATGCCATTTGCTTGGGCACCGCTCCAGATTCATTTGACGGTTTGCACATGAAAGGCGAATCTCTGAGCATTGGCGCGGGTGCTTTTCGCAAGCCTTTTATGCGCTCCTTTGTTGGTGGAGGCACAGGAGTTTTTGTTCCGATCCAAGGTTGGTATCATGTTGCAAGCGGTTTATTCGATGTTGTGCTCGTGGTTGCCGAAGAAAAGATGTCTTCCTTCTTCCCCCACGCTCAAGCTGCCTTCATAACCATCTTTGACCACACTACTGAACGTCCGCTGAAACCCAATTTGCTATGGATATTCGCCCTTGAGATGAATCGCTACATGACAACCTATGGGTTATCCAAAGCAGATATCGCTCAGGTATCAGTCCTCCATAAACGAAACGCAGCCGATCACCCTTGTGCTCTGCTTGGAGATAAGACGATCACGGTGGAAGATGTTCTCCAATCCGAGACCTTAGCCTGGCCCGTCCAAAGGCTGGACGTCAGCCCGGTATCTGATGGGGCGGTTGCCCTGATCTTGGCTGCAGAACATGTTGCTAGGCGGATCACCGACAAACCAGTCTGGATTGAAGGTGTAGGCTGGTGTTTGGACACAGCCTATTGGACGAACCGCGATCTGGCTTATCCCCGTTATGTCGAAATTGCCGCAAAAATGGCGTATGACATGGCAGGCATCAAAGAACCTCGAAAAGAGATTCACATCGCTGAGCCTTATGACCCATTTGACTATAAAGCCTTACACCATCTAGAAGGCCTACTACTTGCCGATCGGGGCAAAGCGATTGAGCTATATCTCACCGGGGAGGCAGAGCGAACGGGCAATCTGCCAATTTGCCCTTCAGGTGGTTTGCTTGGGGTAGGAAACCCAATCTCTGCTGCTGGGTTGATGAAAGTTGCAGAACTGTTCTGGCAATTGCGGGGCGAAGCGGGCAACCGTCAGGTGCCAGGCAATCCTCGCCGCGGTTTAGCTCAAGCTTGGGGAGATCTAATGCAGGTTGGCACGGTGGTCATTCTTGGCCGATGATCGAATAAAACTCGGATAGGGAGAGTAACAATGAATAAAAAGAATCCTTATGTGAACGTTACGTCGCTCACCGAAGAA
>CAKZNJ010000248.1 GCA_937129505.1 uncultured Anaerolineae bacterium
ATGGAACTACTTATCTATGAAAGTCGTTAACAACAAGAGCGATCTCTATCTCTCTTGATGAATTAGCTGAACGAACATAAAGGATGCTAGGATGAAATCGACAAATTCCCAATCAAAAATTGCACAAGATGAAAACCAATACCAACTCAAACAATTAGGGATTGGATTTTCTGTTCTGCTACTTATTTTACTCGTCAGTCTTATCTTAGCCAGCCTTAGCGGCGTTCAAACCTTCCTAAAGGCAAGCGATCAAATCCCTGAACCAACCGAGGCGGTTGGCTTAGAATCAAAACCGCCCACGATTTTAGGGCGAGTCAGCCAGGTTTTTCCCGCCGATGGAAGTAAGGAGATTAATCCTGATGGAATCATCACGGTTATTTTCGATCGCCCAGTAGTTCCCTTAACAACGCTTAAGAACCAAACTTCGTTGCCCAATCCGCTTAAATTTTCACCGCACCTAGAGGGGACGATAAAATGGCTGAACACATCGGTATTGGTTTTTCAACCCACTAAACCGATGTTGAGTGGACAATTGTATCGGGTCAAGGTTGAAACAGAGTTTGGTGAATTGGGAGAAGTGCCAGAAGAGGGTTTTGAATGGTCGTTTACCACTCGCGCGGCAGAAGTAGCGGGAATCCAGCTCCCAAGGAGTGGAGAAATTGATCCTCCAAGTGGTCGAGGAAATATCTTGCCTGATGAAGCCATCACCATCCGCTTTTCCCAGCCAATGGAAGGGGCTTCTACAGAAAAAGCTACTCGTGTAGTAGCTGAGAAATCTCAGGAGACTCCATTGGAGTATCAGTGGAATACTGATTATACAGAATTAACCATTAAGCCCAAAAGGCTATTTAGAATCGACACCGCTTACCAACTGGTTGTGCAGAAGACAGCTCAAACGCAAAGCGGTAGTCTGCTGAGTGAGGAATTTAAGTGGAATTTTTATACCCTTCCGATGCCAAAAGTAGTAAGTGTTTCACCGTCCGATGGAGAAAATCAAAAGGAATTTTCTCCCGTTCTATTTGTAAAGTTTTCATCACCAATCAGAATCGACAGCTTCAAAGAAAATGTCATCATAAAACCAGAGCCCAAAAAGCCGCTTGAGTGGTGGTACAACGAATGGGAATATAGTTTTTTCACCAATAGTTTGGAGCCATCGACCCAATATGAAGTTGAAATCAAGGCGGGAGTGGAAGATATTTATGGCAACAAAACAAGAGAAGCCAAAAAATTTTCGTTTACGACTGCGGCGGTAACCCCTTATGCTTATCTGAGAATGCCTGGTGAAACCGTACTTTATCGTTCGAAAGCGGAACTCCAGTATTTTTACCTAAGTATGACCAATGTGCGTAAAGCGGTGGTCACGTTTTATCGATTGAATTTTCGCGATTTCAGTGAGATGATGTTCTACCAAAAGAATTTCTGGCAGTATGAGCCACCTCAGAGAGAGATGATTTGGAGCAAAGAGATTCTCAACGAAGCGAACCTAAATGAAGAGTATACGGCGAAGGTCGAATTAGCTACAGGGGGTGAAAGCATACCGCCAGGCTTGTATTTTCTGACCCTTGATACCCCAGAAATCCCTCATCCCTATTCGCCTCACCTCGATCAACGGATTATCATTGTCGCAAACGCGAACTTAACGTTTAAGACCACCCTTACGGAAGCGCTCGTATGGGCTACTGATTTTGAGAGTGGGGAGCCATTAGCCAATGTCCCGATTCAAGTTGTGGGAATCAATCAAATTCGTTTAGGTAGCGCTGTCACTGGTGTGGATGGTGTTGCTCGGATCACCTATCCCGATACCTACTATGATGGCATTGCAGTTGCCTATGCAGACGAGGGAAATTTTATCTCTTATGCGACCAACACGTGGGGCAGTGGAGCAACGGCAGTTGATTACGCTCTGTGGGAAGGATATTATTCGCAACCAGGCAAAACGCGGGCGTATGTCTATACCGAAAGGCCGATTTACCGCCCTGGTCAGACGGTCTATTTCAAAGCTATTTTGCGGGCTGATGATGATCTAAGTTATCAATTGCCTAGCTTAAAACAGGTAAAAGTTCGAATTCAAATTTTTGACCAAGTGCTTTGGGAAGAAAACTACCGAGTTCGTGAAGGGGGAACCATCGATGGAAGCTTTGTTTTATCGGAAGAAGCTGCTCTGGGAACTTATATGCTCTCCGTTTTGAATCCTACCAATGATGAGGTTATTGGACAACTCAGCTTCAGCGTTGCTGAGTATCG
Source organism: uncultured Anaerolineae bacterium (assembly GCA_937129505.1). Lineage (GTDB taxonomy): Bacteria > Chloroflexota > Anaerolineae > Anaerolineales > UBA4823 > NAK19. Next base: position 2,245 of record CAKZNJ010000248.1, read on the forward strand.
GAGACCTGAATTTCGGGTGGATGTGACCGTTGATCCTAACCAAATTGTTCAAGGTGAGAGTACCACAGCTTCGATCAAAGCCGAATACTATTCAGGTGGTCCCGTAGCAGAGGGGAAGGTCAAATGGTCTGTAACCGCACAACCCTATGTCTTCTCACCCGGCAATGAATATCGTGATTATTCATTTGATGATGAAGATAGAGATGCACGGGAATATGAAATTACCGATCAGGGAATCCAAGTCATATCCAAGGGAGAAGGGGTATTAGATGCCTTTGGTCAATTTCGAGTTGATTTATCAGGCGCAGTTGGAGAGGATGGAAAAAGTAACCGATGGGTTTTTGAAGCGGAAGTGACCGACATCGCTGGCAATATTGTAAGCGGCCGCCAAACGATGATCGTTCATCAAAGCCAAATCTATAGCGGCATCAAACCGGATAACTACCTAGGCGAGGCGGGAAAAGAACAGTCCTTTTCAATTGTGGTTTTGGATTGGGCAAGCAATGCCATTGCTGAACAAGTGGTAACCGTTGACGTCGTTGAGCGCAGATGGCATAGTGTACAAGTCCAGCAACCGGATGGCTCAATCGTTTGGGAAACCAAAGTTGAGGAAATTCCCGTTATAACCTCACAACAAGTTCAAACGGATACACAAGGAAAGGCAAAGGTGATTTTTACGCCGGCTAATGGCGGTGTTTTCCGAGGGAAAGTATGTACACAAGATAAAGGCGAAAGAATGCATTGCGCCTCTGCTTATCTTTGGGTGTATGGCGGTGACTTTGTGCCCTGGCGACAAACCAACGATCGATCGTTACAGGTGGTTTCTGATAAGAAAGAATATGAAGAGGGAGACATGGCAAAAATATTGATTGCTTCTCCCTTCCAAGGCTCAGCATACGCATTAATTACAGTGGAGCGGGGTCATATTCGCTCGCACGAAGTGATCCAAATGAACTCAAATAGCACGATTTATTCTCTCCCGATATCTCCAGAAATGGCGCCGAATATCTATGTTTCGGTGATGGTGGTTAAGGGAGTAGATGAAAGCAACCCTCGCCCTGCGTTTCGGATAGGTTTAGCTGAATTGAAAGTGGCTTCTCAGGATAAAAATTTATCCATCTCAGTAGAAAAGGACAAGCAAGTGGCTCGACCTGGGGATGAAATCAGTTACACTTTACGGGTCAAGGACGCAGCCGGGAATGCAGTCAGAGCTGAAGTGTCGGTTAGTCTCAGTGACTTGGCAACTTTATCTTTGGTTGAGCCAAACAGTTTACCGATTTCTGATTTCTTTTATAACCGTCGCTCATTAAGTGTTCGAACTTCCTCGCCGCTTTTATTGAGTATGGAGGACTACAATGCTTTTGCTGAAGAGGATCTGGTTAAGGGTGAGTCGATGGGGAGCGGCGGAGGTAAAGGAGGGGGAGCTTTGGGTGTGGTGGAAGTAAGGCAGGAGTTCCCTGACACCGCTTATTGGAAAGCTCGTTTAATCACCGATGAAAAGGGGGAAGTAAGCTTTAAGGTCAAGTTGCCAGATAATTTGACAATTTGGCGCTTAGATGCCCGCGCCGTGACCGATGATACAAAAGTAGGGCAGGTGGTGGACGATCTTGCGGTAAAGAAACCGCTGATGGTCCTTCCGAAAACACCAAGGTTCTTTGTTGTCGGTGATATTGCTGAGGTCGGTGCAACCGTTCGAAATCAAACCGGTCAAAACCTTTCCGTCAAGGTCAATTTACAAGCTGAGGGAGTAGAGGTTCTCGGTCCGCTTGAGCAAGCTCTCAACATCGGAGATAACCAACAAGTTTATGTCAAATGGAATGTGCGCGTTTTGGATAGCAAGCGAGTAGATCTGATTTTTTCTGCCCTTGCAGGAGAATGGCAAGATGCAACAAAGCCTACTTTAGCGACGTTAGACGACCAGGGGTTAGTTGTATACCGCTATGAGAGCCGTGAGGTAGTGGCGACGGCTGGTAGTTTGGAGCAGGCAGGAAGCCGTCAGGAGACCCTTCAGATACCCCCTGCCCAAATTCAAAGGGGTGGTGAATTGAGAATCCGCCTGCAACCCTCTTTGGGAGCCTCTTTAGTGGAGGGCTTATCCTATCTGGAAAACTATCCATATGCCTGTACAGAGCAAACCGTCTCTAGATTTCTACCCAATGTTCTGATAACGCAAGCGTACCAAGCGGCTGGATTAATAGATACAAAAATGCAGGCTAAGTTGGATGAACTGGTAAAAGTCGGGCTGCAGAAATTGTATAAACAACAGAACCCTGATGGAGGATGGGGATGGTGGAGTACAGAGAAGAGTGATTTGCAGACTAGTGCTTATGTGATGCTCGCCTTAGTCGAGGCGAGAAAATCCAAGTACCCAGTTGACCAAAATGTGTTTGATAGAGGGAAGCAATATCTCGTCCAAAACCTTTCCAATGTAAGTGCCCTGAAATACGAGTGGGAACTTAATCGCCAAGCTTTTGTGTTATATGTACTCGCAAGGGCTGAGGCACCTGATCCTTCTCGGACGGTTGCTCTATATGAGAAACGAGATTCGTTGGCAACCTATGCGAAAGCCTATTTGGCGCAAACATTGTATACTATAAATCCTGCTGATAATAGGGTAGAAACCTTACTTTTTGATTTGCAAAGCAATGCCATCCAATCCGCCACAGGTACTCATTGGCAGGAAGAAGAGCGTGATGCTTATAATTGGAATACGGACAGTCGCACTACAGCAATCGTATTATCTGTACTGGAAACGATCGAACAGGGTACGCCTTCCCATGAGAATATTGTGCGCTGGTTGGTTCAAAATCGCCATGAGCGAGGGTGGGAGGGAACGCAAGAAACAGCTTGGACATTGATGGCATTAGAACGATGGCTGGAGAGCAGTGGTGAACTTGAAGGGGAATATCGGGTGAATGTTGCAGTGAATAATCGGCGAATAGAATCGTGGAATGTAGGTAAAGAGGTTATTAATGAAACGAAGGAATTGCGCATAGCCATTAATGAGCTGCTTTCTGATGCTCTGAATCGCATTGTTTTCACCAAAAGCAACGACAGCGGAAGGTTATATTACACCCTTTATCTGACTACTCATGAAGCAGTTCCTGAAATTCAACCGCTCAGCTGGGGAATTACCGTAAGCAGGGAATATTTTCGATTAGAGAATCCAGAGATCTCGCTATCAGAAGCCCGTGTCGGTGAGGTCATCTATGGCCGATTGATCCTTGTAATCCCGAATGATGCTCATCATGTCGTTATTGAAGATTACCTTCCCGCTGGTGTTGAAGCGATGAATCAAGAGCTGTTGACTACGTCCCAAAACACACCAGCGGCAAAATATACTTGGAATGATTTGATCTATCGAGGATGGAACTGGTGGATGTTTGACCACATTGAACTTAGAGATGAAAAAATCGTCCTGGCTGCTGAGTATCTACCAGCCGGAACTTACATTTACACTTATCCTATTCGAGTGGTTCATGTGGGTGAATACCAAACCATCCCTCCACTTGCTTATGAATTCTACTTTCCAGAAATTTTTGGTAGAGGCGCGGGGATGAGTTTTCGGGTTTTACCGTAACGGTGGTTGAACGGTAAAAGAAATTGTGTGTGCTTCCACGAGCTTTTGGTCATGCCATCCCTCGACCCGTAACGAATGCGTGCCTTCTTCCATTGTCCACCAAACTATGAGAGGTTGCGAGTCGAGGGTGGCTAGTGGGCTGCCATCCATGAATAGATGAAAGTGAGTGAGGTTAGAAAGGTTCCTGATTTCGATCAACAATTTTGGATTGCTTTGGGTTGATTTACTTCTATCTATTGTGATAGCTATATATATGATTTATGAATCTTGGGAAATAATATTAAATTCTACTAGAATATTTTTGATGCGCGCACCTAAGGATTTGGATTTAAACCTAAT
>CAKZNJ010000249.1 GCA_937129505.1 uncultured Anaerolineae bacterium
AAATTCTGGAGACACTCTTTTTACCATCGCCGAGCAATTTAAAATAAAACCAGCGACTCTTTTATGGGGGAATTACGAAGTCCTGCAAGATAACCCACATTTCTTGAAACCTGGCCAAGTATTGAATATCTTACCTGTAGATGGAACTTACTACCAATGGCAAGAAGGTGATACCTTCGAAAAAGTTGCACAGTTTTTCAAAACCGAGCCACGAAAAATCATTGAATTTAGTGGCAACAACATCGACTTAACCAAAGTCAATGAGCCGAATTCAGGAATTGAACCGGGCACTTGGATCGTTGTACCGGGAGGAAAACGAGAGATTAAAGATTGGGGACCTCCAGCAATAACCCGCAAGAATCCTGCTTCAGCCAGATATTACGGATCGGGTTCTTGTGGAGAAGTGTACGAAGGCGCAGTCGGTAGCGGCAGCTTTGTCTGGCCTACAACTGAACGCACCATCTCTGGCTACCAATACGATCCAACCGTGCACCCAGCCATCGACATAGCTGGCCAAATTGGCAACCCGGTCTTCGCTGCAGATACGGGGGTTGTGGTCTACTCTGGCTGGAGCGATTTCGGCTATGGTTACCTCCTCGTCATCGACCATGGAAACGGCTGGCAATCCGCTTATGCCCACCTCAACTCGATCGGGGCTGGTTGTGGCGTAAGCGTATTTCGCGGTGGTGCAGTTGCTACATTAGGCAATTCGGGTAACTCTACTGGCCCGCACCTTCATTTCGAGTTAATATTCAATGGCGTTAAGGTAAATCCGCTGGATTTCCTTAACTAAAAAGAGCGTTTTTCAGGACAAATATTCTCTGATTTTGTGCGCATATTTTTGCAAAATCATGTACAATTCTACATATATTTTTTAGGAGGTTCCCAAAATGTCTGATCAATACATATCAGAAATCACCAGCGATGACAAACTCTGGGCAGCACTGGGATATATCTTCTCGCCCATCGTGCCTATCATCCTGTTGCTTATGGAAGACAAGAAGCAACGTCGTTTTATTAAGTACCACGCCGTTCAATCAATTGCTGCCTTCGTTGTAATTTTTATTCTCGCAACCATCACAATGGGGTGTGGTTCTATCCTTGTTTTGATCATGTTTTATTGGGCTTATAAAGCCTATCAAGGTGAATATTTCGAAATCCCTGTGATCACAAACTTTATCAAAAATCAGGGTTGGGCTTAGTACGAACAATATCAAATAACCAAGCAGGGCTTTTCACTCGATGGAAAGCCCTAATTTTGATTAAAAACTGTACAAAGTCGAACAGCTAATTTATAATTTAAATAAATAAACTAAACACGACTTCAAGGGAGAGGCTCTATTTTGAGCGCCGAAGGGGCAAGTTCTGCAACTAAAGCGGGCAGAGCGAAACTCTCAGGCAAAAGGACCTTGTAGTCATAACCTCTGGAAAGTCTTCCTATCCAATGGATAGGTTGCACCGAAGGGGCAAACGGAAGAAAGTTTTCCGTGAATCTCTCAGGTCAACGACAGAGGCGCGCGAAGGACTTCGTGCGCCTTTTTGCTTTCATATCCAAATCTTCTATTTTACTCAGGAGGTATCGATGAACATTCCATCTGACTTAAAGTATACAAAAAATGACGAATGGCTGCGTGTTGAAGGAAATATAGGTACAGTCGGTATTACCGATTACGCTCAAGATCAACTTTCTGACATTGTCTTTGTTGAAATCATTGTCAACGAAGGGGATGTGGTCAAACAGGGCGATACCTGCGCTACGGTCGAAAGCGTCAAGGCCGCTGCCGATGTTTATATGCCCGTTAGTGGAAAGATCATCGCCGTAAATCAATCCCTCCCCGACAAACCCGAAACGATCAACAGCGACCCTTACGGCGAAGCCTGGATGGTAAAACTAGAGATTACAAACCCTTCGGAGGTTGATCAACTGATGGATGCTGCCGCTTACGAAGTTCATTTAGCTGAAAAAGATTAGGAGGCGCTATGTTTCTTCCCCATACAGACAAAGAACGCCAGGAGATGCTTACATCAATTGGCGTAAATTCCGTTGAAGATCTTTTTGTTTCAATCCCCGAAAAGTATCGCTTCCCAAAACTCAATCTACCCGATGGTTTAACCGAGATGGAAGCTCAAGATGTGATCTCGGACTTAGCATCGTGGAACGATAATCTTCAGGAAATGATCTGTTTCTTAGGAGCGGGAGCGTACAACCATTATATTCCAGCCGTTGTCGATGCGCTCATTCGCCGAGGCGAGTTTCTCACTGCGTATACCCCTTACCAAGCAGAAGTCTCCCAAGGAACCC
>CAKZNJ010000250.1 GCA_937129505.1 uncultured Anaerolineae bacterium
TCAATGAAGGCGATATCTGCTCCGGCGGCAAGATAGCGGTTGCAGCGCTCGATGGCTGATTCGAAGCCTTCTACGGCGTAGGAATCTGTTCGAGCATTGATCATGAAATCTGGGTCTAGGGTATCTCGCACAGCGACCGCCGCCCGTATCTTCCCTTCCATCTCCTCGGCAGGGATGACTTCTTTGCCGGCTAAGTGGCCGCAACGCTTCGGAAATACTTGGTCCTCGAGGTTTGCCCCCGCTGCCCCGATTTCGATCGCCTTTTTGATGTTCTCAGCCGTGTTGATCGCATTTCCACCGCCCGTATCCAAATCTGCCATTACAGGGATGTTGACCGCTTCTACGATATTCCAAGTTATCTCCAAAATATCTTTCATTTGGATCAGGCCAACATCCGCTTTGCCGAGATAGGAGGCAGCCAAGCCAAAGCCAGAAACTTGTATGGCTTCGAAACCTGCCTTTTCGATCATTTTGGCGGACAACGCATCATGGCAACCTGGGACAACGACAGCCCGCCGTTCCAAAATGGCTTTGCGTAAGATCGTAGATTTTTTCACCCGTTCTGCTCTCTTTCGTTATTCCTTCATAACTTTTCAGCGATGGCTTGTGCCATTTCTAGGGTGGAATGGCTGCCGCCCATGTCGTATGTGCGCACCTTCCCCTCAGCGATGACCTCGGCAACGGCTGCTTCTAATCGCTTTGCTTTTTCAGCTTCGCCCAGCCAGTCAAGCATCATTTTGACGGATAGGATGGTGGCAATTGGGTTTACTTTGTATTGACCGGCATACTTGGGGGCTGAGCCATGGGTGGGTTCAAAGACCGCTAATTTTTCACCGATGTTGCCAGAACAGCCAAACCCAAGGCCGCCGACCATCTGAGCACACAGATCGGAGATGATATCTCCATAGAGGTTTGGAGCGACCAAAACATCGTAATTATGCGGATTCTTCAAAAGCCACATGCAGATGGCGTCTACATTGGTTTCCTCGCATTGGATTTCAGGGTAATCCTTTGCCACTTCGCGCGCAGCCTGTAAAAAGAGTCCATCCGAAGCCCGCACGACATTCGCCTTGTGGATGACGGTCACCTTCTGGCGCTGATGATTGCGAGCAAATTCAAACGCCGCGCGAACAATCCGCTGGGAGGCCAGACGGGTATTGATCTTGCACGAAATGGCGAACTGGTCGCCCGCAAGGCCTTGAAAGGGGCTGAAATTGGGGGAATAGGTTGCAAGCAGCTTGCTTATCTCCTCGGAGACGGGGGCAAATTCTACCCCCGAATACAAATCCTCCGTGTTTTCTCGAAAGACGACAATGTCAATGTTCTCTTTATAGTTCAGGGGGTTGCCGGCGTAGGATTTGCAAGGTCTCAGACAGATGTATAAATCGAACAACTGACGCATTCTTACGATTGGTGAGCGGTAAACCAAGTGCTTTCCTTGTAGTTCGGGGATCAATTCCGCTTCAGCGGAATCGCTAGGTTTGGAGGTGATTGCTCCGAACAGCGCCGCATCGACTTGATGGAGAAGGTCAATCGTTCGTTGAGGTAAAGGGTCGCCTTCCGTGCGCCAAAATTCCCAACCAATATCTCCGGGTAATATTTCTGCATCCAGACTAAGATGGTCGAGAACGATCTTGGCGGCATCTAGAACGTCAACACCAATTCCATCCCCCGGCAACCAGGCAATGCGATATTTTGCCATTTTAGTAATTTCCTTTCTGCAATGAAACGATAGCAGTATGTAAGAGTTGACTGACTAGCATTGCAGCTTATTTTAATCGCGTTTCAGGATCGAACGGCTGCCGAATTGGCTACATTTTTTGATGCTTCTAAACGAACAAGGCCTTACCTCTATTGAGCTAAGGTTCTCATAATGACAAATTTTGTAACCTTCACTAGAGCAACGCATCTAAATCGTTGATGGATCATATTTATTCGTTGGAGAATTAGGACGATGGCAAACGAGGTAAAACCGCAACCTAGAGTCATTCTCTTTTCGACGCCTACCTGTTCTTTTTGCAATGCCGCCAAGCGCTACTTGCGCGAACGGGGGATTAAGTTTCGCGATGTGGACGTCAGTCGCGATGCGGCTGCTGCCCGGGATATGGTACGCCGTTCGGGGCAGAGCGGCGTTCCTGTGATTGACATTGGCGGAAAAATCATTGTGGGCTTTGATAGAGCAAAAATTGACCAATATTTAGGCTTGAGATAAACCAATTCTATAACTTGGAGGTAAGAAATGAGCGACGTAAAAATTCAACCCCTCGGCACGCGAGTCTTGATCAAACCCTTGGATCAAGAGTCCAAAACTGCTTCAGGATTGTACATCCCCGAGACAGCAAAAGAAAAACCGCAAACCGGTATTGTGATTGCGGTGGGTGATTCTGAAGAAGTGTGTTTAAAAGTCAATGATAAAGTGTTGTTCCCCAAATATACCGGCACGGAATTCAAGATCGATGGGGAAGATTACTTGCTGATGGAATGCAGTGATGTGTTAGCCAAGTTTTTGAATTAGACAACAAGAACTCGCTTGTTATAAACCAAGGTCACTGCGAGCTTAACAAACATTTCAGGAGGTTAGGTAGGAGAGATGCTCCTTACTGCTCGCAGTGACGATCTCCGATAGCTAGTGCAGGTCGAATCAGGTCATAGGGGGTGAAATATCTCCCTCTCAAAACTCGAAATGACTCGAGTAATCTTTCTAGGAGGCATTGTCTTGCCTGCCTGGGAGGGGAAAGATGACGACTCAAACCGCATCAACTTGTTTGAATTCTCTTATTTTATTTATATACAGGTCTGATATAATGACCTCAAGATTATGTTTACGAGCCAATTTCCAGAAACCGCCCTTTATGGATGAAAAGCATGATGGTTAATCCGTTCGATAAAAATAGAAATATGGAGGAGTAAACGAGAATGAAAGCGTTAATTATTTTTACGCTTGTCAATATGATCCTTGTCTTCTCCTACCTGATGCTCTATATCTGGCATTCCATTCGGCGCACTGTTGACCGCTTCCGCAGTGCCTTCAAATAGCTCTTTTCCTTCTATCAACCGTCAACAATCACCGAAAAACTTTTCTGACGCAAAATTGAATTAAACGGAAGCCTTGACGAAAGATGGGGGATAATTTACAATCGTTTTTCGATAACGTATATCGATAACGAGGAGCGATATAAATGTTGCGGGATTTTTTCTCGGCTTCATTCGCATCCACATTCTGTTCCATGCCCTCAAGGAGCCTATTTACGGCTTGGATTTTATTAAGGAGCTCGATCGCCATGGTTACCGCATTAGCCCAGGCACCCTCTATCCGATCTTTCACAAGCTAGAGGCTGAAGGCTATCTGCAATCCGAAAAACGGCTTGTTGCCGGCAAGATTCGCAAATATTACCGCATCACCCCAAAGGGGGAATCCGCTCTTCGAGAAAGTTATCTAAAGGCTCGCGAGTTGTGGGAGGAAATTCAACAACTCGATTCTAGATATGGGAAAATGGGATGAAAAACGACCGTCATACAGCTTATTCTCTAATTTTGATGATGGGGTTAGTAAGCGCCTTTGGCGACATTGTCTATGAGTCAGCTCGTAGCATTAGCGGACCTTACTTGGCTTATTTGGGCGCCAGCGCAGTTGTGATCGGCTCTGTGTCCGGCTTGGGTGAGTTTTTAGGGTACGCTTTACGCTTGGTCTCGGGTTATCTGGCTGACCGCACGAGAGCCTACTGGGCGGCGACGTTTCTTGGGTATGGATTAATCCTCTGTATCCCTTTTTTGGCGTTTGCTGGAAGATGGGAGGTAGCTGCCCTCCTGTTAATTTTGGAGCGGGTTGGAAAGGCGATCCGATCCCCTGCACGGGATACGATCTTGTCCCATGCCACTGTACAGACAGGACGAGGATGGGGATTCGCTCTGCATGAATTTCTTGATCAGCTCGGAGCGATCGTCGGTCCGCTCTTTTTGTCGCTTGCCTTTTTGATTAATGGCAATTACCGCTCAGGTTTGCAATGGTTAGGTGTACCTGCCTTGCTGGTGCTGGTATTTCTCTTCCTAGCTCGATGGAAAGCCCCCCACCCCGAGGCTCTTGAATCTGTCCCAGTGGTGAGTAACCCTGCCTTAAAATCCAAGCTGCCGCTGACTTTCTGGCTTTATGCGGGCTTTACCTTTTTAGGGGTAGCCGGTTTTGTCAGCTTCCCTCTGTTGTCCTTTCATTGGGTGAAAGAGGGGATCGTCCCGTCTGCTTGGATTCCCTCCCTTTATGCCTTGGCAATGGGGATTGATGCAGCTATTGCCTTGGCTGTGGGAAAACTTTATGATCGCTTTGGTTTGAGGACTTTGCTTGGTATCCCACTCTTAACTTTCCTGATTCCCTTGACAGGGCTTTCTACTTCCTTACCGTTGATTGTAGTCAGCATTGTATTATGGGGTACAGTGATGGCGATCCACGAAACTACCATGCGGGCAGCAGTAGCAGATATTGCTCAAATTGAGAAGCGGGCGACTGGTTATGGTATCTTCAACACCATCTATGGTGCAGCATGGTTCGTTGGTGGGGGGGTATTGGGATGGCTTTATCAATCTGCAATCGAGGTTTTGCCCATCACGGTCTTAATTCTCGAAGTCTTGGCCATTGGGATGTTTTGGGTTTTGGTTCAGCGCCTTAAACCTGTCTCCTAGACCTTGTGTAGTGGGATTCTCGTATGTATGATGTTCTCAGTGAGGACTATGATCGCTTTGTCAATTGGAAAGAGCGCTTAGATGCTGAGCTTCTTTTTCTTGAAAGACTGATAAGCTCGCTTTCGCCTATCGAAGGGGAAAAACCCCGAATATTAGATGCCGCATGTGGGACGGGGATGCATGCAATTGCCTTAGCTCAGCGGGGTTATCACCTCGTCGGTGCTGACCTCAGCCCGCAGATGATCAACCGAGCGAGAGAAAATGCATTCGAAGCAGGGGTAACAGTCCGTTTTGAAACGGCTGGTTTCGGTGAAATGGCCGCTTTGTTTGGGGAGCAGTGCTTTGATGCAGTTCTTTGTTTAGGAAATTCATTACCCCATTTGCTATCAGAAGAGGAGCTGTTTAGGGCTTTGGTTGATTTTTATCATCTTCTGCGTCCAAAAGGGAAGTTATTGATTCAGAACCGAAACTTTCACCCGGTTCTGAAAAACCATCAACGAGAGATGGAACCCCAATCTATGCGCGAAGGGAATCGGGAATGGCTTTTTATCCGATTTTATGATTTTTTACCCGATGGCCTGATTCGCTTTAATTTCCTTACCCTTTCGCGCCAAGGGGAACAAGGGTGGAAACAACGGTGGGAGAGTGCACTCCTGCGTCCAATCTTATCCGACGAGTTGGGGACATTGCTTGAGCGAGCAGGATTTGAGCAAGTTAAAACCTTTGGGAATTTGGCAGGTGAACCGTTTGATCTTCTTTCCAGCCCGAATCTCGTCGTCCTGGCAGTTCGAGGTTAATCTCCCAATCGGTCACCCAAGCAAATACCGAGATCGCGGGCAGTGCGGATGACATCGCTATCTAGGGGCACAGTTTTTGTGCGCTTGGCTACTTTATCCAAGGGCACATAACGCACATTGGGCGGGTCGAGGGCAACCATGACCCCGTGATTCCCTTCTGCGAGAGCTCGCACAGCCGCCGCACCGAAGCGCAAGGCAGTCAGACGATCGAAGGAGGTCGGAGAGCCGCCGCGCAAGAGGTGACCTAAGACAACCAAGCGGGATTCTTTGCCGGTACGTTGTTCTAGTTCGGCGGCAAGGATCTCTCCAATCCCTCCTAATCGTTCTTGTCTGCCAAACTGCGGCTGGGAGACGATCTTTC
>CAKZNJ010000251.1 GCA_937129505.1 uncultured Anaerolineae bacterium
TCGGCTGTGCCCCGTTTTTTACAAATTACACTGCCTAATTTATCCTGACTAATCTCACCCAACCTTTGGAAGTATGCTCTGACCACCTCCCGCACCGGGCTTTCATAACCGGGCACCCCATGAGCTTCGGTTAAGTCTTTGAGCAACTTTGCGGTTTCATCCATTTTATTCTGCACCCTTCTTCAACATTTTTGGTTTCTTCCATAATCGGAACACTCTAGGCTCAAAACGGATAAATGATACCCGAAACCTGCAAGCTTGTAAAGCAATTCACAAAGTTCATCGCTTATTCTTCCCGGCTGTGATTTTCAGGGGGTCTCGCTCTGGCATCCCGTCCGAGTTCCCGGGATCGCTCGTAGGCTGCCCAGATGGCTCGCGAGATCGCTGTGCGGAAGCCAGCTTTCTCCAGATAATACAGAGCTGCAGCGCTTGTCCCTCCAGGCGAGGTGACTTCATTTCTTAACCTAGCCAAATGAACCTGATCTTCTCTTTTGGTGTAATAATCAACCGAACCTCGGACGGTTTTAGCAACTAATTGTTCAGCAATCCTACGTGGAAATCCAAGATGCACACCTGCATCCACCATCGCTTCCATAAAAAGGAATACATACGCCGGCCCCGTTCCAGATAAAGCCGTTGCCATATCCAAGTAAGTCTCTTCTTCAACAAAAATCTCATCCCCTAGAGCGGAAAGTAAGCGTTGTGCCGCCTGCTTTTGCTCCTCTGAAACCGCAGGGGAAACAGTCCAAACGGTAATTCCCTCTCCAATTTGAGCAGGTGTATTTGGCATGGAACGGACAACATAGGGATGATTTAAACCCTGCATTATTTTTTCGATAGGCGCCCCCGCAACAATCGAGACGACAAGAGCTTGCGACGGGATAGACCCTCGTAAGCCCGCCAATACGCGATTTAATTTCTGAGGTTTCACCGAAAGCACGACAATGCTAGCATCTTTTGCAGCAACGGAATTATCCCCTTCAATTTGTATCCCATACTTCTTTTGTAGCATTTCTAATCTCTCTGGACGAGGCCCGGCTGCAATTAGATCTTCTGGTTTTTCAAGCTTCTGACGAATCAACCCGCCAATCATCGCCTCCGCCATTACCCCTGGACCGATAAAAGCAATTTTAGCACCCATGGTTAAGATACCTCCATTTTGGTTTTATGAGCCGGATTTGCTAAAATAGCTCAAAGCTATTCGCAACCGCGTCTCTAAATCTTGTGCCGTATCCTTCGGGATAGATTGGATTGCCGCCTGTGCCTCCACGATGCTATACCCCAATGCCGTCAGTGCGGACAGGACATCACCATCAACATCGCTAAAGCTTGCCAACTGTTCCCAGTCCGTTTCGCCACGAATTTTATCTTGCAATGTTAAGATTATTTTTTGCGCAGTTTTTTTGCCGACACCTGGCACCCGCGCAAGTATCTCACTTTGATCTTGAATAATTGCACTTCGGATCAGCTCACCGCTTAGGTTGGACAAGATCGCTAACGCCAACCGATAACCAACTCCACCTACGCTTACTAACAAGTTGAATAACCTGCGCGCTTCGCTGGTTTCAAACCCCACAAGGGTCAAAGCATCTTCGCGAACCAAAAGTTGGGAATAGAGAAAGATTTGCTCACCGACCGTTAATCGGTCACAAAGCGGTTTAGGGACATAGACGAAGAAACCAACCCCTTGATTTTCTATAACCACCGCATCTGTGTCGATTTCTCGCACCGTGCCACTGAGGCTTGCAATCATCCCTCGACCTCCAACGTTCGCAAACGGTATGATTGCAAATGACAAATTGCGACTGCCAAGGCATCCGCCGCGTCATCTGGCTTGGGTATCTTGCTCAAGGATAGTCGCAATTTCAACATTTCTTGTATTTGGCGTTTATCTGCATTGCCATATCCCGTCAAAGCTTGTTTGATTTCGACAGGCGCATATTCATAGACAGGAATCTCCCTTTGCGCCAGAGCCAGCAATGCAATACCGCGCGCTTGTCCAACTGCCATTGCGGTGCGGGTATTCTTTTGGAAAAATAATTTCTCCACCGCCCCTGCTATTGGGCGATGGAGAGCAAGTACCTCATTCAATCGCTTGAAAATTAACAGGAGTCGTTCACTATCCGCCGAGATCGAATTCGGTGTTTGGATTGCGCCATACTCTACTAAAGATAGGTCTCCATCCTCTTCTTGGCAGATGATCCCATAACCAGTAATTGCAACACCTGGATCGATGCCAATAACGATCATGCAAAGACTTAGGCTGCTTCTAATTGTGCCATCGCCTCATCGCTGATCGACAAGGTCGAGTATACCGTTTGCACATCATCCAAATCTTCCAAGGCTTCGATCACCTTCAGCGCTTGAATCGTGTCTTCCGGTGAGAGTTCAACTTCATTGTTCGGAATCATCCGCAACTCTGCCTCTTCGGGTTGGATACCAGCTTGCTTCAGTGCTTTGCTAATGTCGTTAAAGGCTTCGACTGGGCCAATGATCTCAATGATTTCGTCTTCGATATTGACATCATTTGCCCCGGCATCGACAGCAATCTCAAAGACTTTATCAGCGTCCACACTGGCACGAGGTAGCGAAAAATAAGCCGAGCGAGTAAATTGCCAGGCAACGGAACCCGCTTCTGCCATGCTCCCCCCATAACGGTTAAGGATATGGCGGATTTCAGCTACTGCGCGGTTGCGGTTATCCGTTACTGCGAAGATGATCAAGGCTATTCCATTCGGTGCGTAACCTTCGTAGTATATCTCTTCAATGGCGTTGCCTTCTTTTAGTTCTCCGGTGCCGCGTTTGATTGCCCGTTCGATATTTTCCTTTGGCATGTTATTGGCTCTAGCGCGGTCAATCGCCAATTGAAGACGGGTGTTCGCACTCGGATCCCCACCTCCATCCCGAGCAGCTAATACGATCTCGCGGGCTAGACGGGTAAATAATTGTCCTTTTTTTGCATCTGCAGCGCCTTTTTTCCTTCGAATGGTTGCCCAATGCGAATGTCCAGACATACCTCACTCCTTACCAAACAGGTGGCTCTATGAATTGAATCAGAAAAGCCACGAAAGTCATCCTATCTTGAAATAGTACATAATCTACCTTAAATTATACCATCACTCCATCACCGCTTCTCCGCGGATAAAGGCTTCCGTCATCTCCCGAGCCACCTCATCCCGAAACTGCTTAGGTGGTGTTTTCATGAAATAGGCTGAAGGGCCAATGATAGGACCGCTTAAGCCTCGATCTAGCGCGATCTTGGCGCAACGAATAGCATCAATCATAACCCCCGCTGAGTTGGGCGAGTCCCAAACTTCTAGCTTCGCTTCAAGGTTGAGAGGAACATCACCAAAAGTGGTGCCTTCCATGCGGATATAACACCACTTTCGATCAGTCAACCATGGCACATGATCGCTAGGGCCAACATGAACGTTATGCTCGTCTAGAGAATAAGGCACCATACTGGTCACAGCCCCCGTCTTCGAGATCTTTTTTGACTCTAGCCGCTCGCGTTCAAGCATGTTCAAGAAGTCTGTGTTGCCGCCGAAATTTAATTGATAGGTACGGTCAATTCGCACCCCACGATCGACAAATAAGCGGGTCAAGACGCGGTGTAGAATAGTGGCTCCAACTTGGCTCTTGATATCATCCCCGATGACAGGTAAATTTCGCTCTCGAAAACGTCTAGCCCAATAGTCCTGACTTGCAATAAATACAGGAATGCCATTGACGAATGCACAGCCGGCATCGAGAACCTGTTCGACATACCACTTCGTTGCCATCTCAGAACCCACTGGTAGAAAATTGACAACAACATCTGTTCTGGTCTCTTTTAGGATTCCCACAATATCTGCTGTTGGGCCGGGAGCTTTTTTGACAATATGACTCAAGTATTTTCCAATACCATCGTGGGTCATCCCTCGCGAGACTGGTACATTGAGATAAGGCACATCAGAGAACTTCACGGTATTGTTCGGATAGGCAAAGATAGCTTCGGATAGATCTTTGCCTACCTTCGTATCCACCACGTCAAAGGCGGCGGTGAACTCGATATCTCGAATATGATAGCCGCCTAAATTAACATGCATTAAGCCGGGGACCAGATCAGTTTCTGATGCATTCTGATAATAAAAAACCCCTTGCACAAGAGAGGAGGCACAATTTCCTATCCCGATAATCGCAACGCGTACTTTATGATCTTCATTCATTCTTATCTCCTCGAAGTTAAGCTGGGTATTTAATCCGCTTGATTATACGATTAGCCCTTTTCCTTGTCAAAGGTACCTAAAGAGATTATAATCTCTTTACACAAAATGCATAAACGGGGCGTGGCTCAGTCCGGCTAGAGCACACGGTTCGGGACCGTGAGGTCGGCGGTTCAAATCCGCCCGCCCCGACTCCGCAGGAGATGGGGTTATCCCAAATCAACCTTACTCGCCCGATAATTAATCTATGCAAAAAACCGTTCAACTCTTCGTGACTTGCATCATAGACACCTTTTACCCCCAAATTGGTGAGGCGGTCGTTAAAGTCCTCAATCGAGTGGGGCTCCTCGTCGAATTTCCGCCAGCCCAAACCTGCTGTGGACAACCGGCTTTCAATGCGGGGTTACGCCAGCAAGCTCGAGCAATAGCTATCCATACCATCAAGGCATTTGAGAAAACGCAAGGGGACATTATCATCCCTTCAGGCTCTTGCACTTCGATGATCCGCCACCACTATCACGAGTTATTTGAAAACGATCCAATTTGGCAAGAACGGGCGGAGAAGTTTACTCAGCGGGTGTTCGAATTTACCGAATATTTGGTTGACCATTTAGGCGTTCAGGACGTTGGCGCGCGTTTCCCGCACCTAATCACGTATCATAGCTCCTGTCATCTATTGCGAGAATTAGGAGTTGATCATCAGCCTCGCACGTTGCTTGCCCATGTGCGTGAAGCAAATTTCTTGGAGTTGCCTTACGCTACCGAATGTTGCGGGTTTGGTGGAGTGTTTTCTGTCGAACATCCCGAAATTTCGGCCGCCATGTTGGAGCGCAAGCTCCGAAACATTGACTCGTGCGGTGCTCCCTTTGTTGTAACCTGTGATGCTGGCTGCATGACCAACATCAATGGAGGACTTCAAAGGGCAAAAAAAACTCAGCGTGCATTGCATATTGCCGAGGTTCTTGCTAATTTCTGATTCTACTGACATATTTCAATGGTTTCAACTTTTTATCAAAAAATCCGTTTAGCCCTGTCCGATCAGACGTTGCAAACTGCGCTGGATAACAATGCCGAGCGACGCAATACTGCCCGCCAAACCGTTTATCAGTCCCTACCCCAAAACATCCAATTAATGCGTCAAAAAGCCCACGCTGTGAGGGCGGAGGTGATCGAACGTCTTGACCATTATTTGGAGCTATTTATCCAAAACGCTCAAAAAAACGGCTTCATCGTTCACCGTACCGAAACCGCTCAACAAGCTGTCCAAGTTATCCTAGATATCGCAACGAATCGCCAAGCGCGGCGCATTGCCAAATCAAAAAGCATGGTCAGTGAAGAAATAGAATTAAACCCCGCGCTGGAAAAAGCCGGCTTCGAAGTCATTGAAACCGACCTAGGGGAATATATTGTTCAATTAAGGCAGGAACATCCAGCGCATATCATCACACCTGCAGTACACCTAACGAGACAACAAGTTGGTCAACTGTTTCATGAAAAGTTAGGGCTTCCCCTTACTGAGGATGTGCCGACGATGACTGCAACTGCCCGCCGCGTGTTACGAGAGGTTTTCCTCACGGCGGACATTGGCTTGTCGGGAGTCAATTTTGGCGTGGCTGAAAACGGGGTTATTT
>CAKZNJ010000252.1 GCA_937129505.1 uncultured Anaerolineae bacterium
AGCGCACCCAGCCATGGGGCGCCAGTGCGGCATCCGCATCGGGCGGCGCCTCCGCCGGCGCGGCGTCCTCTTGCATCACGACGGCGTCAGCCCCATCCGGCAGTGGCGCACCGGTAAAGATCCGCGCCACCGCGCCCGGGGGCAGCGCCGCGCTGCCGTGGCCCGCCTGGATGCGCAGGGCCACCGGCAGCGGCCGACCCGCGGCCACGGCGTCTTGCACCTCCGCACAACGCACGGCGTAGCCATCCATCTGGCTGTTGTCGAAGCCGGGTACGTCGAGCGCCGAGACGACCGGCTCGGCCAGCACGCGGCCGGCAGCGGACTGGGTGGGCACGCGCTCCACCTCCGCCACCGGGGTGACGTCGGCCAGCAGCCGCTGCAGGGCCTCTTCCAGCGCCATGAGGCCGGGCCGTGCGGACGCGGTCGGTGACGTCGTCGCCATGGCCTGCCCCTCACTCCGCCGCGCACACCGTTTCGATGAGGGCCTTGACACGCTGGGCGTCCGCGGGCAGCACCTGCACCCGCTTGGGTCGGTCCTCGATGCCCTGGTAGCGGGCGGGCCGCTCGGGCTCGCGCCCGAGGGCTTCGACGATGGTGGCGGCAAACTTGACCGGCAACGCCGTCTCGAGCACGATCATGGGCACCCCGGGCTGCCGGTGCTCACGCGCTACCTTGACCCCGTCCGCGGTGTGGGGATCGATCATGACGCCGAAACGCTGCCACGTGTCGCGGATGGTGGCGATGCGGTTGGCGTGCGTGCTGCGGCCACTCAAGAATCCGAAGCGGCTGCGCGCCAGCGCAAACGCCGGGTGGGCCGACAAAACACAGGATTGCCCCCTCCCGCACGCGACGAATTTCATCCTCTTCTTCACTTTCTTTCTCTTCTTGTGCACGTTCAAGACGCCGCTTGCGGACAGCTAAATATTCCAAGATGCGCTCTTTGATATCTTCCAAGCCATAATGATCCTGATCAAGGACACGACGGGCATGGGCAATATCTAAATTATCTTCGGTTGTGACCGACCACGGTAAGCTGACCAGCCAATCCAGATAGGTTCGAATAACCCCATATTCTGCCGCCGCAGTCGGCAGGCGCGCCAGACGATCCAGTTCACGCCGCGCTTGCTTCTCGGCTTCTTCGGGCATCTTGGCTGCTTCTATCTTCTGGCGGAACTCTTCCACTTCTTGCTGTTGTTCGTCAGCTTCGCCAAGCTCCTTCTGAATCGCTTTTAGCTGCTCCCGCAGGAAATACTCCCTTTGTACCTTTTCGATTTCAGAGCGGGCTTCATTTTGGATTTTTTGCCCAATTTCCAAAACCTCAATCTCGCGCGCCAAGATTGCAACGAGTTTATGCAATTTTTGAGCGACCGAATCCAGCTCCAAAATGGTTTCGGCATCGCCCAAGTCCATCCGTTGGAAATTTGCAATGGTGTAAACTATTTGGAGTGGGTCTTCAAGTGATAAGACCGCTGCTACCAGCTCGCGCGGGATGGAGGGGATCATCTCTGCGATATGCTCAAATTGGCTGCGGGCATTGCGGGCTAACGCTTCGATTTCCGTTCCTTCTTCGACGGTTTCCGGGCGCAGCTCGATGCGCGCCTTGAGATACGGCTCTTCTTGTACATATTCAAGCGTCCGAAAACGAGAAATGCCCTGCACCACCAAACGAATCGTCCCATCTGGAGCACGAAAGAGACGATGAACGACGGCAGCAGTGCCATATTCGTATAAATCCGGGGGATTCGGTTGTTCAAGTTCAGGATTTTTAGAAGCTACCAAGCCGATAATACGTTGTTCAGAGGTGACAACATCATCCACCAAACGGATCGAACGCTGTTGACCGATGGTCAAGGGCACAACGGTTTGAGGGTAAACTACCAATCCCCTCAATGGCAAAATCGGCAAGACTTCTGGGATGTCTCCTTCCGTTTTTGCCGCTTCACTCATCTGCGCCGGTTGAGACGATTCGTTAGTTTCTGGCAAGTCGGAAACTGCAGGAAAGTTGACCTCATTAAATGCAATTTCATCTGAGTCAAAGAAACCCAATAGTTCCATCATATTGGAAATCCAACGAGTTGCGGACATGTGCTCCTTATTCTTAAATCAGAATCCCCATCCCTTTTATTTGCGAATGGGGATATGTTGCGGTGCTTTCTTGGGCAATGTGATGCGCAAAAAGCCCGCTTGATAAACTGCCTCGATCTTATCGGCATCGATTGCAAACGGCAATTCAATTTCGCTGATAAACTCACCAAAGCGAATTTCCATTTGGTGATAAGCGCGGCGTTCGGGTGTGTCTGCCCGCAAGCCGCGTACCGATAAATACTTCCCATCAATTAAAATTGTAAAATCATCTTCGCGCATGCCTGCGACTTCTAATCGCACAATGAGGGCGTCTTCGGTTTCATAAACGTCCGTCGGTGGACGCCAGACATGTGGCCTCAAAGTGAGATGCCAATGCGGCACCCCTTCACCGAGGTGCCGATAACCCTCTAGGATAAAAACTCCTGGCTTTGAAAGATTTGACTTCATGTGGATTTCCAACATGCAACGCCCTCCATGCGAACTTACGGCTTCGATCCCTTAACCAAGCGCAGCTTTGGCACTAGCCAAAACCGCCTCATAATCCGGCTCGTCTCCTAAGGCAGGCATATAAGCAACATACGTTAAGATCCCATTGCGATCGACGACAAAAATTGCCCGCCGCAGGATGCGCAACTCCTTGATTAAGACTCCATACTTCTCCCCAAACTCGGCCGTCCGATGATCGGATAATGTCACCACGCGTTCGACACCAGCGGCTGCACACCAACTCATAAGGGTGAAAGGCAAGTCCATGCTGATCATCTCGATCACCACATCTTCACCTAAAGCGCTTGCTTCTTCGTTGAAACGACGCGTCTCGCGATCACAAACGGATGTATTCAAACTGGGGAGAGAGCCAATAATGCGTACCTTACCTTGTGTGTCTGCCAGCCCCTGAAACAGCTTCCATTCCATCGTGTGAGCCTCAAACTCTGGCGCCGCATCACCCACTTTCAGGTCCTCCCCTACGATGGTCACATCCTGATCATGAAATTTTAGGATACCTTTTCTTTCAATGCTCATCTTAACCGTCCTTATAACAATAAAAAATTTTGAAATCAACTGATGACTAGTCTAACTACCGACTACCAGCGCCCCAGGCGGGATTCGAACCCACAACCGTTAGCTTAGAAGGCTACTGCTCTGTCCATTGAGCTACTGGGGCATCCTCTATTCTATTACGGGACGTAAACCACGATAGACGCGGCTTCCCGATAACACGCTCAGGATGGTTTGGGCGGGTCTCCCCAATCGCTCACTTAGTTCGAGCGGACTCAGAGGGGTGTTCCCGTTCGCCAAGAAAACGCGAAAGATAAGGTCCACCAATGGTGTTCCAGGTGCCAGAAATTCGGCTTGCTTCGCACAGTGCTGAATCAAGAGGTGTTGCAAGCCATTGACCGGTTGCACTTCGGCGGTCTGTGGATCAACCCAATCGAAAACCTCATCTGCCAAACCTTCGCTAAAAAGTTTCTGGTGCTCCGGACATAACATACTATAAAGATAAACATGCCAATCGCGGTCATTTTGCCGCCACCACTCATAATCAATGTGAAAGCGAGTATGGATGGTTGGCTTTGAGATTAGCGGACGCTTTAGATCAGCCAATTTACCTCCTCTAATTGTCTTCGCTTTCGGTGTATCGATAGTGTTGATCTCCGACATGCACAAACCACGGGCGGGAGTTCAACAGGTACAAGATCGGACCGGGCGGACAACGGCGCAGAATATTTACCGCTGCATACAACTCACTTGCATGGGCATGCCCTTGCGGATTCAGCTTCGAGAGTTCCTTCACCATGCTAACAACGGTTTTTTCAAAAGGTATCCGTTCCTTCAGGTTTTTTTCCCACGCTTGATCCACACCTTCGACATCTGGTACGGCGATTGCCATGCGTTCATCAAATTGAGTCGTCACGTTATGCTTCAGCATTGCGAAGACAATTCCACCATCCGACCCCACCAAGACCGTCCTAACCCACTCCCGTCCTGGTCGCCTTGCCAGCCTAGTCAAGATGACCTCCCCCGGTTTCTTTCCCTTCTGGATTTTGACATAACTACCGGGAAGCAAGCCTCGTTTTTCATACCATTCCTTCAATCCATAGACATAGCCATGGGTACGAACAACCCAGGCGGGAAAACGCTCATTCGTTTCACCATCCACAATGGTAAAGCGGATTCGTGGAGCTTCATAGGCAGTCGGGAAGAGCAAACGGCTTTGAGCGGATAGAGGCATCGTACCAACCCGCCAGTGGGGATAGATTAAGCAGATTTGAATCTCGTCGATTTTTGCGACCCTCGCCGGTGGTGGAGATAATTCATCCTGCAAATTCGCCTCGAGTTGGAGCATTTCGTCCGTAAACAAGGATCGGTCTTCTTCTACCGGGTGGTATTTTAGGTGAATCGGCGGCTCTAAGACAGCAGGCGGTTCAAGGCGCTTTAGATACCATAAAACCTCGCCGGCTGCACCGACCTCATCAAAGCGATTGTCTTCCTGCAAAGCATAATCCAGCGAAAATTCGAGCAACTTTGGATTTACATTGCTTTGAAGCTCGATTTGCTCCAAGAGTTTAAGAGTCGGTAGGGGACCACCCCCAGCCATATCCAAAACCGCTTCAGCTAGATTCAAATGACCCACGTTGATATCCACCAACAAAGCGCGCGGAAACCATTTACCGGCAATCTGGACAAAATCCGAGTGGGCACGCAAGCCTTCCTCAACTCGCTGACGCAGGTGCTCTCCGTAGGTTTCCAGAATCGCTTGAGGGTCAAACTGCTGTTCGGTTTCTTCGATTTCGACCGGCCGATTTAAGTCATGTTCCTCGAAATCGGCCGCAAATTCGCGCGTCTCACCTTGACTGAATTGCACTTTTATGACTTCAAAGCTGCCCAAATCAGGATTACGTCCAGGACGGACACCGATTACTTTGCCTTTACGCCAACCCAATGCTGGAAAAACTAATTCCTGCCCGGCTTGGTAACGCTCTTTTGGCAGATAAAGCGCACAACCCTGACTGCGTTCAAGATCTTGGGCAATCTTCTCTTGTCGATTGCGCTCCTCAATTAAAACCGAGAGAAGCTCCGCAGTCGTTAAGGGAGTTTCGCTTTCTAAAAGGAAATTGTATAAATATTCAATATCCTGATCGCGAAGCTCAAAAAGCTCCCAGTAATCCTCTTTAAAGGTCGTAGACGCTATAACCATTTCTAACTTGCCTTTACTTAATGAAGTATTTTATCCTTTTAGTTTTTCCGAAAATTAATTATACTCTATCCATGAGTCAATCTCTCCGCATTCTCGAATTTTTTAGAAAAGTCTTACGCCAATCCGAACAGATTGTGCTGTATCGCTCAACCAATCCCATCCTTTGCAATATCATTCTTGAAGTCCTAGCCGAAAATCAAATTCCCGCTTACGTATCGCAGGAATCGGTCGGTCAACATATTTACCCTGTCAATATAGGGAAGCTCGCTGAAGCCGAGATCATTGTATCCCAGAAAGATTTTCCCCGCGCAAAAGAATGCCTAGACTTATTTCTGGCACAATTAGAATCTTCCGACATCGATCAACCAGAAGGAGATGAAGTAGACTTTATAGATTAGGGAAATATCTGACCGAGCCAATCAAGTGGATCGACCTGCACGCCATTTACCCAAACTTCAAAGTGCAAATGCGGTCCCTGCGAACGTCCGGTAGAGCCAACCAAACCGATCAATTGGCCCGCTTTCACCTGCTCACCAGTTTGGACAAAGATCTCTTTCTGATGGTAATAACCGGTGTAAACACCCCAACCGTGGTCAATCATGGTTGCATTGCCACGCACCGTCAGTTCTCCCGTAAAGACCACCACGCCATCGGCAGGTGCGTAGATCTCTACCCCTTCTTTGCCGACAATATCCAACCCCGTATGAAAGTAATCATACGTTCCGCCGTTGTAAGAGCGGCGATTACCAAAACGTGAAGACCAACAATCCCCGGAGGTTAGACAATACTCTTTCGAAAGGGGGGACGGGAAGACAAACTCGCCCTGCCAATACCGCTGAGGGGTAAAGGCTTGGGCATAGGAAGCCCAAAGCTCATTCTCCGGCTCTGTTACCGTCGGATCAATTGTCTCCGGATCAACGGTTAGCGGGTTGTCATAGGGATAATCGACTTTTCCAACATTTACCATTTGCGAAAAAGAGGTTTGGACTTTATCGTCTGAGAGAACACTGATTTCTAGCGGATACAGTCCCGGCGTTGCCATGGCATGGACACCCACTAAAAGCACATAGGATTGGGGAGCTTCCTCGACAAGGGGGATATCCCGATCCATAAAGCGAGCTTGCAAGTCCATCCCAGCTTTTCCCTTTAATCGGATGACGGCTGTCTTGCCTTGTAAAAATCGTTGTGGTGAGATAAGAACCTCCTCAACGGGGCACGAAAACCCTCCTAGATTCTGTTGCTGATCCGCCAAAATCAAGCGGTAAGGTTCGCCAGGAGACAGCGAGATGGTTTGTGTAAGTTGATTTTCCATGGCTAATTGCCAAGGGTTCGTCTGCGTGAGCATGGATACCTCTAGAGGGGAGAGGTTTTCAGGGATCAGCAGACAAGCTGAACTCTGGTCTGTTAACCGCTCCTCTGGCAGCACCAACGACGCACCCGCGTAGAACTCATTTGGCGTGACAATGTGATTGAGACGCATGATTAAATCTATGGGGAGCTGATATTTGCGGCTGATCCAAGAAAGGTTCTCCCCAAAAGGTACGGTAAGAGTAGTCAGGCGACCGCTAAACCCCTGCACGGCCGGGATCGTCAATTCCATTCCCACCACTAAATGGTTGAGGTTTTGGAGATTGTTCACTGAAGCGAGCTCATTCACCGAAACGCGAAAGCGCTGGGCGATGCTCCATAACGAATCGCCTGCTTGTACAACATAGGTAGCTCCACCTGATGGATTTTGTGCCCAAACCAACAGCGAGGGGATG
>CAKZNJ010000253.1 GCA_937129505.1 uncultured Anaerolineae bacterium
CCGTACGAAATCGCTATTCAATCATAACTATTCGCCGGTCTGGAATCAATATTAGGTCAGCCCGTCGCAAAAACGAGACATACAAATTAACGCCCTGTATTTAGCAACGCTCCAGGTTATTTGGGATAGATATGGAAATATTTAACTGACAGAGCTAATTTTTTAGGATCTTTCGGATGATAGCCGAAGATACGGATGCCATTGGCAAACAGCGCTGCAGCGATGGTCTCATTGGCATACCCTTGTAAGGTTTTGCCTTGCCATGTAAAGGATATAGGTTCTCGTTCAGGAACGGGTAGGATAGGATGGGATTGGATGCGGAATTGTGACATGCGGATAAAACCTCCACAAAAGTCAGAGCGACCAAACAGCTTAGGAGGGTACCAACAGCTACCCTCTTGTGATCACATTGGAAAGCATAACAAAACAAATGGCGATGATATAGTGATAATTATCACAAAATTGCAATATGGGAATTAACGTTATCGGTGTCACTTTTCGTTAACGTGACCATGCCTGAGCTTAGGGTCTTAATAAACACTGCTCGATGGAAATGCACCGTCTTTCCCTCGAGCAGTGTTTGTATCGTGAGCAGAAGTTCGGAGTAGAGGAGCTTTTTCGGTCGCTCGTTTAGCTGTGGAGGAGATTAAGGTTTGTTGCCGCCAGAGCTGCCGCCTCCCCCGCTGCCGGGATCAGGGTTAGCGCCACCGCTGCCAGGGTCGGGGTTGCTGCCACCATTGCCGGGTGCAGGATTGTTCTCGCCCAACCCGGGTGCTGGGTTACCGCCGTTGCCGGGTGTGGGATTACCCCCGCTTCCTGGGCTAGGATTGCCCGGCGCAGGAGCGTTCTGGCGTTCTTGCGTCTGGGTTTGTAAGCGCAATCTCAGTTGTTGGGGATCCCCGGCGCACTCATTCAAAAGCTGCAGGCGTTCCTGCACCATTTCTCGCACCCGATTCATGAGCTGTTGGGCAGTTGGGTTTGCTGGATCGGGAAGCTGGAAGTGAGTTTGAAGCATTTCTTGCAAGCGGTTTTGTATTCGCTCAAGCAGTTAGTTCGCTTGCTCAGGTGGGAGATTGGCTGCCTGTTGTAAGGCTAGATCAAGCTGTTGTTGGGCACGTTGCAGTAAGGCTTCAGCGGGCATTTGTCCCCTTTGTAGCATGGCTTGAATTTCACTTAGTCGCCGCAGAGTGAATTGGAAACTCAGCTCAGCTTGTTGCAACGGCTCACCTTGGGCAAGAGCTAGGCGAGCATTTTCACTGGCGAGCTTGATCCCATACAGCGGCTGATCGGGCAGGCTAAATTGTGCCGCTGCCACCGTGACTCCGCCACCCCCGATAACGAGGGAGGCTATAACAAGAATGGTCGCGATTAAACTTGCCATCGGTTGGAACTCCTTTCGAGTCAACATCGGAATAGGGAATAAATTCCAACCTTTAAGACGGTTTTTCGACCGAGAGGATACCGGGGCAGGCAGGGATTTTGCAAAATTCAGGTACCGTTCTTTGCCTGCTTTTGTTCTCTCTGCTGAGCGGGTCACTGGTTGCTTCCGTAGGGCTTCAAACCACGGGGCTAGTTCTTGGTCTTCAAGCTTGTGGTGCATTTAGACGCTCCTCCTTCAACAACATTCGCCGTAAAGACTGTAAGCCGCGATGCTGTAGGGCCTTGATCGCTGTAATGGGTTTCTGAAGAGTAGCGGCGATGCTCGCCTGATCCCATCCTTCAATGAAGTGCAACACGATTACCAGCCGTTGTTCGGCGGTCAAATGAGCCAGCGCAGCGCGGGCTTGTTCTTGCAAAATATGAAGTTAGCTGATTTCATCAACTGATCGCTGCGGGTCAGTCAAGTTCTCTTCGAAGAGTTCCAACGACTGCCGACCCTTTTGACGATAATGGTCATGAATCCAATTATGGGCGACCTTGTAGAGGTAAGGCTTGGGCTCGCAAATTGGTTGTGCGCCGCTGTGCAGAGCTTTCAAAAAGCGGAAGAAGGTCTCAGCAACACATTCTTCGGCTAAATTTTCGTCTCCTAGCAGGCGCATAGCGAAAGCGTAGAGGGCTGGGCTGTAGGCATCATACACCTCTACCAGCGCTTCTTCTTCAAAGGCGGCGAGCCGTTGATAGAACCTAGCCGTTAACTGCAGTGTCATCTTTATTCCATTATTATGACGCATTCAGGGTAAAAAAGATACGCCCAAAGGAAAAAGATTCCAGAGCCCGTTGTCTATTTGCTGCGCGTGGGGATGGTAATCACCAGCAAGCATGTTCTGTCGGACGCAGTGAGTCATCTTGGAAGATTTCTCAGTCGCTGACGCTCCTTCGCACTGAAATGGGTGTGGGTAGTCGCTGGCGCGCCTGCGGAATGACAGGGGGGTGTTGCCGGGCGGCGGTCATTCTGGTACAATGGACGAGAAATTTACCGGTAGAGGTTAGCGCATGGAAAAATCGAAAATGCCCACTTACGGCGGTCAAGCAGTTATCGAAGGGGTGATGATGCGGGGACGCAACGCTGTTGCCATCGCCCTGCGCGCCCCAGACCGCCAGATCGTCTTGCACACCGAGCCTCTCAGCCCCATCTACCGCAGCCAGTGGATGAAGGTGCCCTTTGTGCGCGGGGTGATCTCGCTCTGGGATGCGCTTAACCTAGGGATGCGGGCGCTCACCCTTTCAGCCAACGTTCAGGCGGGTGAAGATGAAAAAATCGAAGGAGCGTCGCTCTATCTGACCTTAGGCGTTTCGCTCGCGATTGCGATCGGCTTGTTTTTTCTCGCCCCTGCCCTGCTCGGCCAGTTGGGTGAACGTTTCCTGCAGCTAACGCCGTGGCAGAGCAACCTTTTCGAAGGGCTAGTGCGCCTGATGCTGCTGGTGGGATACATCTTCGCTGTAGGCAAGATCCCCGACATCGAGCGCGTCTTCGCCTATCACGGCGCAGAACATAAAACCATCAACGCCTTCGAATCTGGCGCCGAGCTGACGCCGCAGGAAGTCGCCCGCTTTCCCTTGGAGCATCCCCGTTGCGGCACATCCTTCCTGCTCACGTTGGTCGTGCTCTCGGTCTTGATTTTCTCCCTGTTGGGGCAACTCGACCTACATATTCGCTTGCTGAGCCGACTCCTGATGATCCCCGTGCTGGCAGGGGTAGCCTATGAATACATCCGCTGGACGGCAAATCAATTGCACCGCCCATGGGTGCGCTGGATGATTGCCCCCAATTTGGCTTTGCAGCGTTTGACCACGCGCGAGCCGAGCCTAGACATGCTTGAAGTGGCGATTGCAGCCTTTCGCACGATGCGGGAAAAGGAACAAGAGGTCGTGCTGTAGGATTGACGCCTGAGCGTCTACTCGCCGATGATTTGGACGACCAGCTCGCGGCGGCGGGCATGGACATCGAAATCGACGAAGATAATCTGCTGCCAGGTGCCGAGGGTCAAGCGCTGGTTGACAAAGGGGATGGTCAGCGAGGGACCCAGTAACGCAGCCCGCACGTGGCTATGGCCATTGCCATCTCCCCAGCGGCTATTGTGAGCATACGGCTGTCGGGGATCGACAATCTGATCGAAAAGGCGGCGCAAATCGCTCAGACAGCCGCTTTCAAACTCGATGGTGGTCACCGCGCTGGTCGAGGAGGGACAGAAAACCGTGACAATGCCGTTTGATAGCCCACTTTGCAGGACGAGGTTTTGCACCGAATCGGTCAGATCGTGAATATCGGCGTTGCCGCGAGTGCTGAGGTTCAAAGCCATTGTCTTGACTGCCATAAATGCCTCCTTTGTGTTTGTTCTGATTATAGCATTCTACGGCACCGTTGGAGTTTGCAGAACTTGCCGCTGGCTTGAGCAAGAAGGCGGACGCCTCCGCAATGCCCGGTGGGGTTGATAGGCTCGGGGCCGGAGGCGCTCCTCTGCCGAAAACTCGCCCTTGCGGCGCCAGAAATCACCTGCAACGCTCATTGAATTTTATTGTAAAATTTAATTATGCGGTCCTTGGTCGTCCAAGCTGGTGGTGAGTCGCGGCGGATGGGAAGAGACAAAGCTCTCTTGCCCTTCTTGGGCAAGCCGTTAATTCAACGCATCTTGGAGCGTCTGATCCCGGTGGTGGACGAAGCCTTGGTCACTACCAATCATCCCCAGCATTACGCCTTTCTCAACGTCCCGCTGGTCAAGGATGTCTTCCCAGGTCGCGGCGCTTTAGGAGGGTTATACACCGCCCTGCGCAGCGCCCATTACTCCTTTGTGGCGGTGGTTGCCTGCGACATGCCCTTTGCCAAC
Source organism: uncultured Anaerolineae bacterium (assembly GCA_937129505.1). GTDB lineage: Bacteria > Chloroflexota > Anaerolineae > Anaerolineales > UBA4823 > NAK19. The sequence goes on from CAKZNJ010000253.1 coordinate 4,266, forward strand.
TCTGACCTGCTGGAAATCCTCTTTCGCACCCTCGAAGAAGGCAAAGCCGATGCCGTCATCCCGCAGACGGTGAACGGCAACGAGCCGTTTCATGCCGTCTATCGGCGCGATCATTGTCTGCCGTTGGTGCGCCAAGCCATCGAGGACGGACACTGGCGCGCCGACGCCTGGTTCTGGGAAGCGAACCTGCACTTTATCAGCCCTGAAGAAGTGAGCATCTTTGACCCTCTTGGGCTGGCTTTTCAGAACGTCAACACCCCCGAAGAACTAGCCGCCGCCGAAGAGTTAGCCCGCCAGTTGGAGCAGGGCTAATCGGGGCGGCGCAAGCCCGGCGTAATATACTGGATTTTGCGATAGGGTTTCACCTGCTCGCCGATTTCGTCCTTAAAGATATTGCCCGAGACGTGCATGAGCGTATCGTCAAAGTCGCTGTCGATCCCCATGCTGGCGAGACAAGGATAGTGATGGTGAAGCAAGCCCGCTTTCTCCTGCGCTTCGTCAACCGAGACGCCAACCAGACCGCGGGCGACAAAGGCGGCGCAGCCGCAGACGGCGTCGCGCTGCACCTCGGCGGCGACGATCAGGCGCGTCTGAGGGTCAATCGTCAGCGTAAAGGAAGGGCGTCCAAAATGACGGGCAAAGGCGGCGATTTCGGGGCTTTGGTAGGTCAGGCGCTGCCGGCGGGTGACCCAGTAATCGTGCTCGGTCAGGGAACACAACGGCTTGGGGGTGGCGCAGGCAACTCCTATTCTTTCCAGCCAGCCGCGCAACTGGCGCGCCAAGCCGCGCGGCAGCCAAGCTTCGTTATCAATGGGGGCAAGCACCGCTCTGGCGCCTGTGCGCCGCGCCAAATCGGGCAGGAGTTCTGCCACCCCTTTGACCTCTGCAAAGGATAGGATCAGGTCACAAGGCGGCACTTCGGAAGGCAGGAAATCTTCGGGGTCGTCGATCACCAGCGGGAATTGGGTGGGCGCCAGCCAGCTATCCACGCTCCACTCCTTGGGTGCCTTGGCGCGCAGGTTCTCGAGGTGGCGTTGTCCGTATTCGCCGGTATAGATCACCAATAGGTGCATTTCTCCCTAATTTTATCCGAAAATGGAGAATTAGGCGGACTCACTTTCGCCGCCGGGCTGGCTCTTCCAAACCTGATAAATCGCCAAATTGCCTCCGCGCCCGTCGCTGGAGAAGGATTCGACAACCGCGAAACCGCTCTGCTGCGCAAGCTGGGCAAGCTCTTCTTCGCTGAAGTGGTGCACATAGCGCAAGCCTCGCCCCCCCTGGCGCCAGTCAAGCAGGGTGTCGCCGGCTTCTAGGGCTGTCTCTGACAGACCGACCTCATCCCACGGCTGGATGCGCTGGCGAAAGCGAGGGCTATTCAAGAACTGCCAATTGGAGAGGTAGAGCGCCGCCGCGGCGTCCGCCGCCAAGAGCTGGCGCAGGGTTTTAAGCACTTGCAACCTCAGCTCAAACGAGGGCAGATGATGCAAAACGGCAAACGCTACAACGGCGTTAAAAGGTGCGCCTGAGAGCGAACGATGCCAGTCTGGTTGGGTGATCTCGACCGCTTGAAAAGACACACTGGCTTGGCGTTGCCCCCCTTCTTCTGCCCAACGTTGAGCGGCAATTTGGAGCAGGGAACGGCTGAAATCTAAGCCCACATACCTGCCGTGAAAGCCAGCCTGCAGGAGGGCGGCAAGCAGTTCGCCGTTGCCGCAGCCGAAATCGAGCAGGGAAGCACAGTTGACCAAGCGGGGCAGCAGTTTGCGCACGCCAGGTTGCAGGCGCAGACGGGTTTGAGAAAAAGGCTGGGCGAAACTTTCGTAGAACTGGCGGTTCAGGGAGAGCAGTTGGCGAACGACAGCAGGGTCCACCTCGTCCTTCACTTCGTGGCGATGTTGGCAGCCAGGCGGGCGTGAATCAGGTCAAAGAAGAACAAAAAGCTGCCCTGCAGGATAATTCCCAACCCCATCCCATCCCAAAGGGGGGAAGTCCGGCCCAGATAAATCATCACCAGCCGCCCGCCGATGATGTAAAAGGCGTCCAAGATGGTGTTGATCCACAGCGTTCGCACCAGCTTGGCTCGTTCCGTTTCCGCCTGAGCTTGCCTTTCAGCCCGGTTGAGAGCGGTATACCGGCGCTCCAGATTGCGCTTTCCGAAGAAGGCGATGGCGAGGTTGACCACTGCCCAAGCCATAAACTGAATGGACATGCCGTACCAGTACTCGTGGCGGTATAGGAGGAAGGCAAGTCCCAAAACGATCGACATGCCCGCCCAAATGACCAAGCGGCGCAGAATTACCCGTTGAAACTTCCAAATGTCCATCCAGCTTTTCTCTCCTTCCGCAGAATAAGCTCACCCCCAGGTCGCCACCCGCCCAGCCGCCGACACTGCCGGACAGAATCGGCAGGACAAGAAGGGATACGGCGGTGTACTTCTTTCATCGCTTGAATTGTAATCGAAAAATCGGGGCACAACGGCCGTCGCGCCCGCCCTGCAGGGCGGGCAAACCCGCCCGAATTTTCTCCATCGGCAAAGGGAAAGCTCTGCCTAGCGGCCGAGGTCTTCGAGGGTGAAATCCGCTGCTTGGAGGGCAAGACGCACGAGGTCATATTCGGCGGCGCTGGCGGGTTGCAAGCCGCTCCACGCATAGGCTTCAAAGGCTTGGGCGAAGGCGGCGGGGTCGTTCTGAGCGAAGGCGAACAAGGCATCCAGAATCTGCTCTCTTAGGGCAGGGGGAAACTGTGGACCGAAGGAAACGGTGTCGTTGGGAAGTTT
>CAKZNJ010000254.1 GCA_937129505.1 uncultured Anaerolineae bacterium
ACCCTTCATCTGGCAAGCGCGTTACCACTCCGTGTTCATCAGTGCCGGACGACATTGCAAAAAATCCAGGGTCAATGCTGGCTCTTGTGCCTCCAACGCAACAGACTTCCTTGTGTGATGTCTGCTCGGGGGAGAGTCATCGTGATCACCGGCGCGATGGCAGCAGGAAAGTCGACGGTGGCTGACCTTTTGGCCATTCGGTTGCCCAAGTCGGTCCATATCCATGGTGATGTGTTCCGCCGGATGGTTGTGAATGGCCGCGCCGAGATGACCGATTTTTTTGCCCTGTTGCTTAACCCCAATGTGCAAGTGCAATTTCCGCACACCGTGTTAGCTGGTTTCACCACTGCAGCGTTCTTTGTTATGGGAGTCAGCGCCTACCATTTGTTGCGCAACCAGAAAGTCGAGTTTTTCCGTCGCTCCTTCCAAATGGGGGCAATTATCGGTGCGATGGCTATCGTTATGGTGGGCTTAACCGGCCATAGCCAAGCGCAAGAGATGGTACGTTCGCAGCCGATGAAGATGGCGGCGGCGGAAGCTTTGTGGTACACGGAGAACCCTGCTTCCTTTTCAATTCTAACGATTGGAGACCTTGCTCAAAGACGAGATGTCTTTGCCATTCGCATCCCCCGTTTGTTGAGTCTATTGGCCTATAATCAGCTTACTGGCGAGGTAAAGGGAATCCATGACTTGCAGGCTGAATATGTCCAGCAGTATGGGGAAGGCAATTACATCCCCCCAGTAGCGGTCACATATTGGACATTCCGTATCATGGTTGGGGCGGGTGTTCTATTGGGATTGCTTGCCTTGTATGCCCTGTTTATCACGATGGGCGAGATGTATGATACCCGTCGGGGATTGTGGAAAGTCTTTCCCTACGCAATCGCCCTACCCTATATCGCTAATACCAGCGGTTGGCTGATGACCGAGCTCGGTCGCGTACCGTGGGTGGTCTATGGGTTGATGAGGATTGAAGATGCAATCTCTCCAAACGTAAGCGGGGGGATGGTGCTATTTACTCTGATAGTCTATACCCTGCTTTATGCTTCGCTGATGGTGGCAACAATTTACTTACTGCGCAAGTTTGCCATTGCTGGACCGACGCTGAGCGAGGCTGAAGAGCAGGAAAAACCGGTGAATTTCAATGCTGTTCCACACCCAGCTCAGGATTGACGAAGGAGGAGAATTATGGATCTAAACACCTTGTGGTTCATCTTGATCGCTGTCCTATACATTGGCTTTTTTGTCTTGGAAGGGTTTGATTTTGGGGTGGGGATGTTGCTGCCCTTTCTAGCCAAAGATGCGGATCCCGATAAGCAAGACCGACTTCGCCGCACGATGATCAACACTATCGGTCCCCATTGGGATGCAAACGAAGTGTGGTTGCTGACTGCCGGTGGAGCAACCTTTGCCGCCTTTCCGCACTGGTACGCTACCCTGTTCAGCGGTTTTTATTTGGCATTGTTTCTCCTGCTGGCGGCTCTGATCGTTCGCGGTGTGGCCTTTGAATTTCGAAGTAAAGACGAAAATCCCAAATGGCGCAAGCTCTGGGATGGTTGTATCTTTTTTGGCAGTGCAGTGCCTGCCCTGTTACTCGGCGTAGCGTTCGCCAATATCGTCCGAGGCGTGCCAATTGATGCGAATATGCATTATGTTGGTACTTTCTTTGATCTTCTCAATCCCTATTCGATCATTGCTGGTTTGGCCTCTGTTCTGATGTTTGCATTGTATGGAGCCATCTTTTTAGCCTTGAAAACAAAAGGGGAGATAATGGAAAGGGCGGAAAAAGCTGCACAACGGCTCTGGCTACCAACCTTGATTGCGACCGTTCTCTTGCTCGTCATGACCTATTTCTATACCGACATTCTCACCAAGTTAGGCGTCAATCCTGGCTTTATCCCCATCGCAGGTGCTGCTGCTTTCTTAGTCAGTTACTATTTTATCCGCCGCAGACAATGGGGTTGGGCTTTTATCTTAGTGGCAATCTCCATCGCTTTTGCTTTGATCTCAGAATTTATGATCTTGTTCCCGCGCGTGATGGTCTCTAGCCTAAATCCCGCTTGGAGTTTGACTATTTACAATGCTTCTTCCAGCCCTTATACCTTACGGGTGATGACGATTATTGCGCTCATTTTCGTGCCGATCGTCCTAGCTTATCAGGGATGGAGTTATTGGGTATTTCGAAAACGAATTAGCGGAGCACCTGAAGAACTGACCTATTAGTATGTTATTTGAGCGACGCCTCTTGCACCAAGGGCAGCACGGTAAATGGCTGCTCGCTCTCGCCGGCATCGCTGCGGTCGCAGGAGGCGTTTTAGCTCTCTATCAAGCTCAACTTTTTAGCCGTATCATTCAAAGGGTCTTTTTAGACGGTCAGTCAGTCGGAGCAGTAGAGGGGGTTTTGCTTTGGCTGGCTGGCGTTCTTGTTTTTCGAGCTCTGTTGCAGGGAGGGCAGGATCTCGCTGCGACAGCGGCTGCTTTTCGGATCAAGCAAGCTGTTCGAGAAAACCTGATTCACCATCTCAGCAAGACATCCTACTTGAGACCTGATTCCGAGTCAAGTGGCGAGGTGAGTCAGGTGATCATTGAGGGGGTCGAAGCATTAGAACCTTATTTTGCTCAATATCTGCCGCAAATCTTGGTAGCGTTGATTGTTCCCCCCATTTTATGTATAGCGGTTTTTTGGATCGATCCCTTAAGCGGCATTGTGTTTCTCATTACAGCCCCGCTCATTCCCTTATTTATGCGCCTGATTGGGGATGTAGCTGAGCGCCAAACTCGCCGACAGTGGGGACGACTTAGCCAACTGAGCGCCTTTTTGTTTGATGCATTGCAGGGGCTTACGACAATCAAGCGACTGGGAAAGAGTGAAGAGATAGCCATTCAATTGGCGGAGAGAAGCGATCAGTATCGTCAAGCTACCTTAGAGACCTTGCGCACGACCTTTTTATCCGCGTTAGTAATGGAATTCCTCACAACTCTTTCTACGGCAGTCGTCGCAGTGCAGGTCGGTTTGCGCCTTCTCTATGGTTTCATCCCTTTCGAACAGGCTTTGTTTGTTTTGGTCATTGCCCCAGAATTTTATTTGCCCTTACGGTTGCTAGGGCAACGCTTTCACGCCGGCATGAGCGGTGTAACCGCTTGGAGCCGCATCGCAAAGCTATTCGAGTTACCCCTGGTTGAGCAACGGACATCATCAGAAGAGGACAATGCGGCGGTAAAAGCGGGGGATGCCGATGTTTGTCCGGAAGGGATTGTTTTTCAGACGGTTTCGTTTGCTTATCCTGGGCGGCAAGCGATCTTGAAGAAGGTTACAGCTACCTTACGGCCTGGTCAGATCACTGTCCTGATTGGGGAAAGCGGTTCGGGAAAGACGACGTTATTGAACCTCTTGTTGCGCCTACTACAGCCAACCGAAGGGCAAATCTTTGTCAATGGGAAACCTATCGAAACCATATCGCTGTCCCAATGGTGGAAAGAAATTGGATATGCGCCTCAGTTGCCGTTTCTCTACCGAGCTTCGATTCGAGAAAATCTATCATTTACAAAGCCGCAGGCAGCTTTTTCGGATATCCAACGAGCAGCGCAGATAGCTTATGCGGATGAATTTATCCAAGCGCTGCCGCAAGGTTATGAAACGCTGGTGGGAGAAAATGGTTATGGCTTAAGTTCTGGCGAAAAGCAACGGTTAGTGCTAGCAAGGGCGTTGTTGAAGGATGCCCCTCTCTTAATTCTGGACGAAAGCACAGCCAATATTGATCCCCAAACGCTAGAAAAAATCTTGAGCAATCTACGGCAATATGCGCGCCGTAGATTGATCTTGATCGTCAGCCATCAACCTCAGGTGTGGGAAGTTGGCCACCGTTATTGGGTGCTTCAGGGTGGCGAAATCAAGGATTTGGAGCGGGATGAATTCCTGCGTCTCCAGCAGCAAGCGGGTATTTCTGTCGAAGAAAGAGTAGTCCAACCCAGCACAGACCTTGTCAATCCTCCGGTAAGGGAGCAAGTTTTTGATCTGCAATTGAACCCTCCTGAGTATAAGAAGGATTTACCAGCGGAGCGAGCGTTTGCAGAAGCGCACGGGATTTGGAGACAATGGCTGTCCCATATGTGGTATCTGCGTGGTTGGGTGCTTCTTGCCGTCTTTTTAGGGTGGGCAGCGATTCTAAGCAATGTGGGGCTAATGTCCACTTCAGCGTATATTATCTCTTTTGCAGCTTTACAACCTTCGATCGCTCTCCTTCAGACAGCCATTGTCGGCGTTCGATTTTTCGGCATCAGTCGAGGGGTGTTCCGTTACTTGGAGAGATTGACTTCTCATCGGGTAACCCTCGATTTACTCTCGCGCATGCGCGTTTGGTTTTACCGCGCTATGGAAGTGCGCGTGCCTCAGCTCTTCGGCAAGTATGGCAGCGGCGAATTGCTCAGCCGCCTTATTGGGGACATTGCTTCCCTAGAGCCTTTTTATGTAAGGGCTATTGCCCCGTTGATGGTGGCGATTTTGGTTACTATGGCGATGATAGGGTGGTTGCAAACCCTTGATCCAATACTGGCGCAAGTTGTTTTGATCTGTTATCTGATAGGGGGATTGGGGTTAATCCCGTTGTTTTATTCGCTGACGGTTGCTCTGACAGCACCTAACAACGCCTTACGCGGTCAGCTGAGCGAGCAGTTGGTCGTGTTTCTACAAGGCTTGAGTGACTTAAAGGTAAATCAACGCTTGGACGAATTTCGAGAGCGGGTTAATTCCAGCGCTTACCAGTTTGGCAGGGGTGTCTTGAAGTTTAATGCGCTGATGAGTACCCAATCGGCTTTAATGACACTGATCGCCTACTTTGCGATGTGGATAGCCTTAAGGGCAGCAATACCCCTTGTTCATATCGGGATTGTCAACGGTTTGTTGTTAGCGGGAATAGCTCTAGGGGTTCTGGTGAGTTTTGAAGCGTTTTTGCTGTTACCTCAGGCGGCTCAGCATTTCGCTTCGGGGCAGAAGGCGCTCTCCAGGTTGGCTGAGCTTGTGCGCAAACCACCGCAGGCATTGTCCTCGCAATCGAGTTTGTTGCGGCACCTCTCTCAGTTGGATATTCGGGTGGAGGAATTGTGTTTTTATTACGATGGGATATGCGGTGACGATCAAAAACGGAGCGGCGAGGTCGAGGCTTCAGCAGGTGTCGAGAAGATAACCTTTTCTATCCATGCTGGCAAGCGGTTGGGAATCGTTGGGCACAGTGGAGGAGGAAAGACAACCCTGCTGAACCTGCTCATAGGCATGTTAGAACCCCAAAAGGGAAAAATACTTTTGGATGGAAGAGATTTGCGAGACTTTGACCTGTCGTGGTGGCGCTCGTATATTTCGTCGTGTGGTCAGGATGATTATGTCTTCCAAGCTACAATCCTAGAAAACTTGCTCCTGTGCAATCCGCAAGCCTCTGAAGAGCAGATTTGGCAAGTTTTAGATGTAGTGCGCCTGACAGAGATGATCCAGCGCCTGCCGCAGGGTCTGCAAACCAATTTGGGCGAGCATGGCAAGCAATTAAGTGGGGGGGAACGTCAACGATTGTTATTAGCGAGGACGCTGCTCAGAGATTCTCCTCTTTATCTCTTCGATGAACCGACCGCAAATTTGGATCTCTCAACGGGCATAGAAGTTGTGCAGGGTCTGCTGCGCTGGACGGATCGGCGAGCCGTGATTTTTGTCAGTCATCAAGCGATCTGTTTTGATCAAATGGATGAAATTTTGGTGCTGGAGAACGGCAGAATCACTCAACGCGGTCGGCATGAGGAACTTCTTAAGTTCAGTGGATATTATTCTCAGTTGTGGTGGAATACCGAGGCACGGAGAAAAATAAGGTCATCAAGCCCTCGGGTTGTGACTTGATGACCTTTCTCAGAAGGAGATTTTAGTCTCCAATGGGTTGTAAAACTGGTACGGGTAAGGACACCCTCGGCGAGATGGTGGGTTCTTTTATCTTTTTGGCAGGGTTTGGATGAGCGGGAGTTTGCTGTTGCCCAATCGCAGCTAGCGCTTCGATCTCTTTTCGATCTTCGATGACGCGAGCTACTTTTCCATCTACCATTTGCAGGACACGATCGGCGAATTGAACCATGCGCAGATCGTGGGTGACCATAATGGCAGCTCGATCTTGTTCGCGAATCAGCTCAGAGAGGATTTGAACTACCTGAAACGCACGCTCTGAGTCTAAACTGGCCGTAGGCTCATCAGCTAGGACAATTGCGGGATCGTGTACTAAAGCCCGTGCGATCGCAACTCGTTGTTGCTGGCCACCTGATAACTGAGAGGGCAAATTGTTCAATCGATCCTCTAAGCCCAAACGGATCAGCAAGCGTTTTGCTTGTTCGGCTGTTTGGCGATTGTAGCGATTGTTCATCCGCAACATCAGCTCGACATTTTCAAGCGCAGTTAGGAACGGCACCAAGTTATTGGCTTGAAAGGTAAAGCCGACTTTTTCGCGGCGGAAGCGGGTGCGCTCGGCATCGCTCATTTTTACGATATCTTGACCATCAATGACAATTTCGCCTTTGGTAGGGCGCAGTAAGCCAGCTACCAACGCTAGCATGGTGGTCTTCCCTGAGCCCGAAGGACCAACCATGGCGACGAACTCCCCTTTTCGCAAAGCTATCGAAGCATCATCAACTGCGGTGACGGACATGCTCCCGCTTTGGTAGATTTTATAGACAGATTTGGTTTCTAGGATGGTTTCCATGATTTCTCCTCGATTTGAATGAACTACATACCCAAGGCAGCGAGAGGCTCAACTTTTAGAGCGAGACGGACGGAGACCAACCCTCCAATAGGCCCGATCAGCAACAGGGTACTAATGGCAATCAGGGCGGTCGTTTGGCTTAGCAAAATGGGAACGCCATCAGGCAAAAACAAGGCCAGTAGAAAAGTGCCTGCGGCCCCAATCGAAATTCCTATCACAGTCACTAAAATGATTTGCAAGATGACCGCAAGCGCAATACTTAAATTTGAGGCACCAATTGCTTTGAGTACGCCGATCTGCGGCACCTTTTGCAAG
>CAKZNJ010000255.1 GCA_937129505.1 uncultured Anaerolineae bacterium
ATTTGGTCGGCAAAGCTGGAGACAACCTTTAGCGCCAAGGCTGGCTCGATATCCGGGACATAGAGCACAATTTTCGAGCGCATGCTTTTGGGCACACCAAAACGTGCAGCCATTGCCATCGGGACGGTCAAATAACCTCCAGTAAAGAGAATCACATCCGGTTGAAACCGACGCAAGATGTTTCGGGAAGCGAGGAAGCCTTGCCAGATCTGAAATGTATTGGAAGGTAATCGCTTCCAACCAACCCCATGTACGCCGGCGGCGGGAATTTCTTCATACGGGATGTCAAAACGGCGGACGATTTGCGCTTCCATCCCCGCTTTTCCCCCAACCCATAGAAGGGAAATGCGATCACATGAAAGAAACTGTATGTCGGTCTTCATCAGATACGCTTCCCTTAGGGGGTGGGTTTCGCTCTTTAGTGCTTGGAGTACGGCGAGGGCGGGATATACGCCGCCGCCGGTCCCACCGGCGCAAATCAACCATTTTACTGAAGAGATCATCCTTTGGTTCCTTTTGACTCTCCGAGCGGATACATACGTTCAAGATCGTAGCAATAGCAAAGATGGAAACAACGAGATTCGAACCACCCGCGCTGATGAAAGGCAGAGCATTGCCGGTAAAGGGAATCAGATTGACGATCTGAGCCATATTGATTAGGGCTTCCATTACGATCCAGACCGTCATGCCGGCTGCGAGAAGTGTGCCTAAATGATCGGGAGCTCGTTGCGAAATCGCTAAGCCACGCCATAGAATAACCAAGTATAACCCAAGCAAGAAGGTTGTCCCAATCAATCCAAACTCTTCGCCCACAATGGCGAAAATACTGTCCGATTGAGGTGTGGGTAAACCGGTGCTCTTGGTGACGCTGTTGCCTAAGCCTACCCCGAAGAATCCCCCTTTATAAAACGCCTCCAAAGCGCGCTGCACTTGATAAGGCGCCAACGTTGGGTCAGCGATGCCTTGCATCCAATTCATCACCCGAATGCGCCCCGTGTCGGTAAAGAGGATAATCAATACGCCAAGGATAAATACTCCCATCACCAAGAGAAGAATTTGCTTCCAATCCCCTCCTGCTAAAAAGAAGAGCATCCCTCCGATGATGAGGATCGTCAACACTGCGCTGTAATCGGGTTGGAGAAGGATAAAAGCGCTCATGATCCCTAGGATGAGGATGAGGGGAATTAAGCCAAGGGTTATCTCCTTGAGTGTTTCTTTTTTGCTTTCCAACCAGAACGCTACATAGACCACGGTGACGAATTTGGCAAGCTCGGCTGGTTGATACGAACCACCGAACAAACCTCTTCGGGCGCCAAAGCGGCTTTCACCGATGAAAAGCACCAGTAACAGCATCACAATCACCAGCACCGCGGCCGGAAAAACAAAGGGTTTCCATATCCGATAATCGATCAGCACGACAGCGGGGGCGGCAACCAAAGCGACCATCAGAGCGAAGACTTGCCGTAAAAAGATATCGTATATCGCAAACAAATCCCGTGTGCCGCTAAAGTAAAAGGAAAGCTCAGCGCTTGCCGAGTACAGCATCATTAATCCAAATAACAACAGAGCCAAGCACACCAAAATTAACGGTAAATCTAATCTCAAAAAAGTTCTCCGTTGGAAGAACTGACGTGTTTTACCGAGAGAACTTGATTGGCTCTCTTTTACAAATCCATGACCCATTTTCGGAAACACTCACCACGCTCCTCAAAGTCTCGGAATTCATCAAAACTCGTCCCGCCGGGAGATAATAAGACCACGTCACCTTGGGTGACGATCCCTTTCGCAGCTTGAACAGCTTGGAATAGATTGGGGCAGATTGTGATCGGTAAACGATGTTCTCGATCGACCTGCTCTACTGCTTGGCGGATTTTTGGGGCTGCTTCTCCAAATAAAATTAGATGACGCAAGCGTTGAACGGCTAGCTCGGCAAATGACTCCCACGGCAGATCCTTATCCCGCCCTCCTGCTAGCAGAACGATGGGCTCTTGGAAAGAACGAATGGCAGCCATGCTGCGTTCAGGGGCAGTAGCGATCGAGTCGTTGTACCAAGCTGCCCCTCCCCAGTGGCGGACAAATTCTAAACGGTGCGCTACCCCGCCGAACCCTTGAATTCCCTTTCGACAAGCCTCCAAGGGCAGCTTCGCAGCGATGGCAACGGCACACGCTGCAACGACGTTGAGAAGATTATGAAAACCGCGCAAAGCGATGTTATCAATAGAAAGGATGGGCTGCCATTCAGCTTGCCTTCCGAAATAGACCATTCCTTGTTGGACGAAAGTCCCGGCTGTTGTTTCAGGGGGATCCATCCCAAAGGTGATTATTCGGGCAGCGGTTCGATGGCGCAGACTCCAAGTAATGGGATCTTCGCGGTTTAGGACAGCAATCTCTTCGTTCTTTTGATAGGCAATCAGGCGAGACTTGGCTTCGATATACGCTTCCATCGTCCCGTGCCGATCGAGATGGTTGGGAGTGATGTTGAGTAACGCAGCGATCTGCGGGGAGCGAGTCATCAACTCTAATTGGAAGCTGGATAATTCAAGGACAACCAAATCTTGCGGTTTGATCTGGTCCACTTGATCAATTAGGGGAGTCCCGATGTTGCCACCGACCCATACCTTTTGGTAGGGTATGGTTGAGGGGAAATGATCAACAGCAGCTTGAGCAATTCGTCCGACGAGCGTAGTCGTCGTGGTTTTGCCGGCCGATCCACTGATGCCGATCACCGTTGCAGATACGTTTTCTAGGAAAAGTTGAGAGTCATTGGTGATGGGGAGGCCGCGCCGTCTTGCTTCCTTGATCACCGGCAAGGTTAATGGCACGCCGCCGGAAACACAGATGAGATCTACCCCTTCTAGGGCTTCAAGCGGATGTCCACCCACAATCCAACGGATGGGTAGATCCGCTAGTGCCTGCTGGGCATCTTGCAGAGCCTCAGCCGGTAGGCGGTCGTTCAAGGTCACCTTTGCCCCTCTTTCGATGAGAAAGCGCGTTACCGCTATCCCTTGACGGGCTGCACCGATCACAAGGGCATGTTTCCCTTGCCAATCCTTGGGCGGTGAGACCTCCTGCTGAGTAATCAAACGACCAACCTCCGTGTAGATCAAACCTGCTAACCTCACTTAGACCAACGCTAAGGCAATGCCGATCATAGCGGCTAACAAGCTAACCAGCCAAAATCGCTGCACGATTTGCGTTTCGCTCCAGCCGAGCAACTCAAAGTGATGATGGATGGGCGCCATCTTGAACACGCGTTGACCTTCGCCATATTTGCGCTTTGTATACTTGAAATAAGAGGTTTGGATGATGACGCTCAGCGTTTCGCTGACCGGGATGATGGCGATGATGGGTAATAAAATCCACTGCCCGGTCATCAAGGCAATTACGGCTAAGGTGGAGCCAAGCGCCATCGAGCTAGTATCGCCCATGATGAGTTCAGCAGGGTCGACGTTGAACCATAGGAAGCCGAAAATCGCGCCCACTAGGGCGAAGCAGAACCTGGCGATGTAGATTTGTCCTTGCAGAATGGCAATGCCACCATAGCAAGCAAAAGCCGTGGCGGTGATCAAGCCTGCCAGCCCATCTAACCCATCGGTAAAGTTAACTGCGTTCGACATGCCTACGATAATAAATACCACAATAGGTAGATAGAATATTCCCAAGCTGATACTTCCCTTGATGCCCGGCAGGAACAATTCGGGCACTTGCAAGAAGTATCTCAATCCGATCCCCGCCCCTAGAGCTAAACCGACTTGACCGAGAAACTTTGCCCGCACGCTCAAACCACTTTTGCGAGCGGAACCGATCAAACCTTGCCAGTCGTCGATTGTGCCCAAGATAGCAAACCCTACCATTACCAACAAAGGTAATAAAACCGATCGGCCGAGTAGGGTCAGACCGCGAATAGGACTGACATTGAGCAACAATGTAATTAAGACAACCGGTAAAACAAACAACCATCCTCCCATAGTTGGGGTTCCCATTTTGGATAGATGGCGCTGGGGCCCTTCCATGCGGATTGCTTTGCCGGCTTTGAAATAGCGCAAAACGCGCAAAAGAGGCGGTCCCCAAATCACCGTCAAGAGGAAAGTCAAACCCGCTAGGGCGAGTGTCATCGGTGCTTGGCTCATTCGTGTATCTCCAGCGCAGACACGATGCGATCCATCCGCATTCCATGGGAACCCTTGATCAACACAACATCACCTTCGCGTAGTTTGTCTTGTAAAAGCGGGATTGCTTCCAGAGCATCCCCGACTTCTTCGATAGCTTCGGGTCGCAAACCAGCTCTTCGTGCAGCTGCTGCAATCATTTTCCCTCTCTCTCCAACGGCGATGAGAAGATTGGCTACCTCGGCTGCTCGTCTACCGACGATCTCGTGACCTTGTGCTTCGTATATGCCCAGTTCCAACATATCACCGAGCACAGCAATCTTGCGCCCGTCCAGATCATTGAGGAGATTCAAGGCGGCTAAGGTAGACTCAGGGGCGGCATTGTACGAGTCGTCTAAGAGTAATGCGCCTTGCTCTGTGCGCACTACTGCCAAACGCAATTGAATAGGGGTGGATTGTAAACCTTGGACAATCTCTTGCCAAGTGAGGTGATCCACCAGCCCAACCGCTATTGCTCGCAATGCAGTGTGAACTGAGTGGCGGCCTAACAAAGGCACCCGCAGATGGAGGATTTCGTTGTGAAAATGTACCCGAAAGGAAATACCTTCTAAGCCATGGCTCTGGATTTCATCCGCCCAGAGATCGGCGGCAGGCTCTAATCCATAGTAGAAGACGCGCGCGCGGGTCTTTTTTGCCATCTCCCGCACATAAGGATCGTCTATGTTGAGGATAGCAACTCCGTCGGGGGCAGGGGGGAGAGCTTGAACAAGTTCGCTTTTGCCTTGGGCGATGATTTCTTGACTTCCTGCCCGTTCTGCGTGTACGGTTCCAACGATAGTGACGACCCCGATTTGCGGTTGGGCAATGTCGCAGAGAAAGGCGATTTCTCCGAGCACATAAAACCCCATCTCCAGCACCGCGCGCTCATGACTTTCACTCAGACGCAGAACCGTCAAAGGCAATCCAATTTCATTGTTGAGATTGCCTGGAGACTTAAGAGTGGGATAGCGGCGGCTAAGCACCTCAGCGATGAGTTCTTTGGTGGTAGATTTTCCCACGCTACCCGTAATGCCGATCACTTTAACGGGAAGTTTTCTGCGCCAAAACCTAGCTGTCTCCTGAAGTGCCTTTAGGCTGTCTTCAACTAGCAGACAGGCGGGGTGGGGTGTTAAATCGAATTGCGTTGAGGGGTTACGTAAATCTAGGATTGGCACGTCT
>CAKZNJ010000256.1 GCA_937129505.1 uncultured Anaerolineae bacterium
CCAGCCAGGTTGCCCCAGCATCTGCCTGCCGCTTGGCGAGGTCGGCAATGTAGTCGCGGTCGCGTTCGGCGATCGCCTGAGCTACCCGTTTGCGAGTTCCGTTAATTTTTTCTCCAATGATTTTCATCTCTAGCTCCAAGGATTAGGTTTCCGTTTGGGGTGGAAAGTGCATCGCATGGGCAAATTGGCGGTTAAAGGATGGCACGATGGTCAGTTCCAAATAGCGCGTGCGGCGGGCAATCTCTTCTGCCCGCTGGCGCGCCTGTTTCGAGATGAGCATCCACTGCGCACCTATCGCCGCGGCATTTCCTACCTGACGGTAGCGCGCCCTGGGCAGGGGTGGAAATAAGCCGATCTGCAAGGCACTGGGAATGCGAATATACGAACCAAACGCCCCTGCCACGATCACTTCCTCCACTTCTTGCGGCGAGATTTGGTTGGCTTCCAGCAGAATCATCATACCGGCGTGAATGGCGCCTTTTGCCAGTTGGATTTCGTTGATGTCCTTTTGGGTAAGGGCAATTTCACGTCCGCTACCACTTTGCGCCGCAGGGACAAAAACAAAGCGCGGCTCGTTGTCATTCGTTTGTTTCAACTTTTGGCGGTCGAAACGTCCGTTGGGCATTAGATAGCCGCAGCGATAAAGCTCTGCCACAGCATCTAAAATACCCGAACCGCAAAATCCAATGGGGGGTTCGTTATCCACGGTGCCGATTTGCCACCCCTGATCGGTGAAAAGCACCTTTTCGATCGCGCCCGAAGCAGCCCGCATCCCATCGCGAATGTGTGCCCCCTCAAAGGCAGGTCCCGAAGCGCAAGAGACAGCGGTGAGAGTCTCTTTTCCGGGAACACGCAAGCTAATTTCGGTGTTGGTGCCGATATCAATACCAATCGTCAAGCGCTCATTGCGGTCTAGTTCGCTTGCCAACACCATCGCCACGTGGTCAGAGCCAACGTAACCACCAATTGCTGGGGGCAGATACACTCGCCCACCTGGTGCCATGCGGAGGTTCAGCTCCGCAGCGGGGATTTCAAGCGCTTCCGTGGTGGCTGCCACATAAGGGGCGAGCGCTAGTTGGCGCACCGGCCAAGCCATCAGCAGGTGAGTCATGGCGGTGTTGCCCACGATACAAGCTTCGGCTACCTGTTCGGGTGAAGCTTCCACCTTGTTGACCATGTCGAGCAACAACTGGTTGAGGGTCTGCCGTACCAGCTCAGCCATTTTTTGGCTGCCTTGCCGAGCGCGTTGGACATAAGCTAGACGGCTGACGACATCCTCGCCGTAGGAGATTTGGGGATTAGGAGCGCCACTGGAGCAGAGAGTTTGCCCGCTCTCTAAGTCCATAAGGGCGGCAGCGATTTTGGTGGTGCCCAAATCCACCGCCAAACCCAACGGTTTCTTCTGAGGGGCAATCACCCCGATCACTTCGGCATGACGCAGCAAGACGTTCATCTGCCAGTTCATTTGGCGCGCCGTTTGGGATAGCTGGGGGATCAAAGCAGAAGAAGGGACGATCTCTCTGAACCCGAGCTGCTCGGCTAAGGCAGCTCGCAAACGCGTCCAGTCGGAGCGCGAATCTTCCAAGGTCGGAGGAGTGCAGCTCACTTCCACCGCCCGTACCAAAGGGTCGGGAGAGAGCGGGCGTAAGACGCTCTCGATTTGCAGCCGCTGGCCGCTATCCAACGAATCGGCAGGAACATGCAGACGGACATCACTCAAAGGACGCGCACAGCAGGCTAGGCGATAACCTTGCCGCCGTTCTTCTTCGCTGAGCAGGTACCGCTCATCTTCGGTGAGCGGTGTTACCTCGCCGCTGACCACCTGGATCCGGCATTGGCCGCAGTTGCCTTCTCCGCCGCAAGTGGAAGTGAGGGCAATGCCAGCCTGGCGTGCCGCATCCAACAGGGTGGCTTGCCAATCAACCTGAACTCGTCTGCCAATCGGTTGGAATTGAACGGTTACTTCTCGATTCGCTGTCATTCCTTTTCCGCCGTTTGGAGGGAGGCAGCAGGCGTGGGGTTGGGTTCGATTTTTGGCTGCACCAGTTTGAAATCAAGATATGAAATGGTTTTACCCGGCTCGACCACCAAAAATTCTTCGTCCCATTCGCCCTTGAGCATTTTGGCGATCAAAGCGTTTGAGCCACGCACTTCTTCAAAGCGCAGGTTGAATTTTTCGGCGGTGCGACGGGCAATCTCGGCGTAACGGGCATTGTCTTGATGGCCGGTATCGATGTAAACCAGACGTTTGTAATTTTTGAGCATAATGCTCATGATGCGGTCGGCACGTTGGACGCCATACTGCTGCACCAACCGCTCGTATTCGTCAAAGGGAGTATCAGCGACTTCAATCCAACCTTTGGTGAGGTAATAGGTGCCGGCTTCTTTGCGGACTTGTTCGGTGTACGCCTCTTGAGAGCCGAGGAAAATCCCGATGCAGTCGTCCGTACGAGGGATAACCAGACGGCAGCCATTGGCTTTGAGCCCAATGACGGCCATGGAACATAAGCCGTAACCGAGCAGGATCGTGTCATAACTCGGACAGGAGGCATCGATCGCAGCTTGTAACATGTCGCGCAAGTTCGGCGGGGAAAGATGTAAGCCAAAATCCAAAACCTCGGTTGCCATTCCCTCTGGAAGCAGGGGAACCATCTCTTCAATAACGGTGGCACAAGCGATAATTTTGGTGCGCGAGATATTCATTTTGGGTCTTTGGTGGTATAGTTATATAGAGAAGTTATGATTTGAGTATACACTTCCCTAGGGAAGTTGTCAAGAGGATTGTCGTTTTTTAAAAAAGCAGGCATAATTAAGAGCACAAAACCATGGTAAAAGAGCCACAACCGATTTTCAACGACCAGCTCGAGATAGACCGCGATTCGTTTGAGCCGGCTTACATTCAACTTGCCAATATCCTGCGGCGCCAGATTGCGGAAGGAGTATTTCGCCCCGGCGATCAACTCCCTTCCGAATCGCAACTATGCCATCGCTACGGGATCAGCCCGATGACCGTGCGACGCACGATCAATATGCTCGCCGACGAAGGGTTGATCAGCACCGCCCAGGGGCGCGGGACTTTTGTCAAAGGAATCGAATTAAGCCAGGCGACCTTTGGCTTACGCGAGCTAAAAGACCTCTTCAAGCCCGATCAAGCAGCGCAGATCAAGCTGTTGGATGCGCGCGTAGTCTCGGCAGATGAACGCACGGCGCGGAAACTTGAGATTGGATGCGGCGCACCGGTCATTTATATCCGCCGTCTCTTCACCCGCGCCGACCAGCCGATCTTTTATCATCGCGCTTATCTAATTTATGATCCTACTCGGCCAATTGTCGAGGCGGAATTGGATGTCACTTCCTTACAGGGTCTCTTTGCGGGTGGAAACCATTCGCTGTTGAAGTTTGGCACACTCAATATTGAAACGACTTTGTTAACAACCGAAGAAGCCGAATTGCTCAGACGACCTTACCCCAGTGCAGCTTTCTACCTTGAACACCTCTTTTATGATTACGGTGATCGCCCGATCAGTTGGGGATGGTTTATTATCCCTTCAGACTGTCTGCATTTTACTGCCCAAGTCGGGGTAAGCTCTCGCCAAGGTGTTCACCATGGAGGAAAATAAGCCATGACTCATGCAACCACTACTTATGAACTGCGAGCCGCTTTGATTCAAAATATCGCCGACTTGAACGAAAATCCCTCCCTCAGCTTAGTAGGAGCTCTGATTGAAAGCCAAGTGGATCCCTTGGATATCGTCCGAGATTGCCAGGAAGGCATGCGAAAGGTTGGTGAACGCTACGAACGAGGCGAGTATTTTCTCTCTGCGCTCATCATGGCGGGCGAAATCTTCCGTGAAGTGATGGAATTGATCACTCCCTTGATCAAAGAGCGATTTCGGGGAAACGAGTCGGGGGTGATCTTGCTCGGCACAGTAGAAGGGGACATTCACGACATCGGCAAAAACAACCTTAGCCTGCTCCTGACCAGTTACGGCTTTACGGTCTATGATCTGGGGGTGGATGTGCCACCGACAGAGTTTATGCGCCAAGCCATGGCGCGCCATCCCGATATCATTGGCTTGTCGGGTCTGCTCACCAGTTCCTACGATAGCATGAGACGCACCGTTCAGCTCTTGCGCAGTGCCGAGGATCGCAACGTGGCAAAGACACCGATCATTATCGGCGGCAATCAATTGAACGAACAAGTCTGTCAGTATGTCGGAGCGGACGCGTGGGTCAATGACGCCATGAGCGGTGTGCGCTGGTGTCAACGTCTTTTGGGCCATGCCAACTGAGGGAATTCCGCTTTGGTCTTCCCAGCGACAGGATAAGAGAAAAAAAACAGTGTGTCCAACCCCTCTGCTCACTTGGAGAATAGCACGCGCAGGATTTTCTTTTCGGTGGACCTTTTGGGAGCATTACAAGGAGGAAAGATCATCCGAATCTGCTGGCGGATGTGCAGTTTGCGGATCACCTTCTTCGTCCCGCAGCCCCAAAACGTCGCTTTGTAGAGGGTGGGTTTGACAGTATAAGTTTCAACGCCGGGGTAAACGCTCAGATAGTAATAAGCCCGTTTGCCCTCCAGTTTGATATAAACGGGGCTGTAGGTGTTGTTGCGCACTGTCAGGCGAACCGGGCTGATCAACGGCGAGATAGACGAAAGTAGAAAAACCGCCGCAAAGACCACAAGTAGAAGACGTTTCCGATTGCTCATCCTGATCTCCGAAAGGTAATTTCTGTTATTATCGCGCAAAGTGGAGATAAGAATCAAGCCAAAAATCATCTTTATGTTGCCACTTTGCCGCCCAACGGTATAATAAGAGATAAACCATCCAAATCGGCGCTAATTTACAGGAGAAGAGAGATGCTGCATTCCACCTTTACCACAACCAGCCGGCGATTAAATCGTGACCACTTTCCCCTGCGTTTGTACGAAAAGGCAAAGCGATTGGGAATCTGGAATCCAACAATGATCGACTTCACCCAAGACAAAGCGGATTGGGTGAGCTTCAGCCCGGCAGAAAAAGATTTGATCTGGTTGCTGCTGGCTCTCTTCGTTGCCGGCGAAGAAGCCGTAACCCTTGACCTATTACCTCTCATCCAGACGATCGCCCAAGAAGGACGTTTAGAAGAAGAAATGTATCTGACCACCTTCCTTTTCGAGGAAGCCAAACATACTGATTTCTTCAGCCGTTTTTTAGATGAGGTCGCTCTGCCAGATGAAAACATCTCGTCTTCTCGCAGATTAGCAGATTACCACACTGAGAACTACCGCCAAATTTTCTATACCGCTTTGCCCGAGGCGCTGCAAGCGTTGCGAAGCGATCCCAGTCCTGCGGCTCAAATCCGGGCCTCGGTGACCTATAACATGATTGTCGAAGGTTTGCTGGCTGAGACCGGCTATCATGCCTTTTTCACCATGTTGGAGCGTAACGACCTTTTGCCCGGCTTACGTAAAGGGATTGGGTTGTTGAAACAGGATGAATCTCGTCATATTGCGTATGGAATCTACCTGCTCTCGCGCCTGATCGCAGAACACCCCGCTGAATGGGAGACCTTAGAAACTCAGATGAACCGGTTGCTGCCCTACGCAATCGGAGTGGTCAGCGATGCCTTTGCCCGCTATGAAGTCGTGCCCTTTGGCTTAGTGGAACAGGATTTCATTGATTACGCCATGGATCAATTCTCTAAACGCTTTGCGCGCTTGGAGAAGGCTCGCCATGCCACATTGGATGAGATTAGTCGCCTGGCGCATGGCGAATTGGAAGAATAAAAAAAACGCCTTCATGGATAAGGGTATCCCCTCACCCGTTACCACAGAGAGCGCTGCGAGCGCTGAGGTTGCATCGGTTTCTCTCTGCGTGCTCAGCGGTTCTGTTATCTCGAACTGACTTTTACTCCAAACTACCCGTAGCGATTGCCCTCTTGACCTCGCCGATGGCTTTGGTGATCTGAATCTCGCGCGGGCAGGCAATGGTGCAATTGAAGATGGTGTGGCAGCGGTAGACGCCAAACTGGTCGCTCAAAATGCGCAAGCGCTCCGCCGCAGCCCGATCGCGACTGTCAAAAATAAAGCGGTGAGCGTTGACGATGGCTGCAGGACCGACATAGCGGCCGTTCGACCAGAAGGATGGACAAGAGGTGGTGCAAGCGGCGCAGAGAATGCACTTGGTGGTGTCATCAAAACGCGCGCGCTCTTCAGGCGATTGCAACCGTTCTTTCAGCGGGGGCGGTTCATCATTGACCAGATAAGGCATCACCGATTCGTAGTGTTCAAAAAAGGGATCCATATCCACGATCAGGTCTTTGATGAGGGGCAAGCCCAAGAGCGGCTCCACCGTAATTGTCCCTTTGCGCAAATCTTTGACCAATGTCTTGCAAGCTAAGCGGTTGACGCCATTGATGCGCATCGCATCCGAGCCGCAGATTCCATGGGCACACGAGCGGCGAAAGGCCAAACTGCCATCCTGATAGCCTTTAATCTTTTCGAGCAGGTCCAGAACCCGGTCAGTCGGCTCAGCTTCGACTCGATAGGTTTGATAGTGGGGACGTTTGTCCGTTTCGGGGTTGAAACGCAGGATTTTGACTTTGACTTCCATGGTAACCTCGCCTAATAAGTCCGTTCCTTTGGCGGATATTTGGTAATGACAACCGGCTTATACCGCAATTTGACTTCGCCGTCTTGCAACCATGCCAAGGTGTGTTTTAGCCAGTTTTTGTCATCCCGTTTGGGGTAATCTTCGCGAGCGTGTGCGCCGCGGCTCTCTTTGCGTGCCAGCGCAGAAACCGTAGTGACCAACGCTAAGTCGAGTAAATTGCCGATTTCCCAGGCGTTCAGCAACTCGGTGTTGAACACTTTGCCGCAATCATCCAGCTTGAGATTTTTGAAGCGCTCTCTGAGTTCCTTGAGTTTGTTCAGCGCCTGTCGCATCCCCTCGGCGGTACGGAAAACGCCCACGTGTTCCATCATCACTTCTTTCATTTCTTCGGCAATGCTGGAAACCCGTTCGCCTTCGCCCTGACAACTGCGCAAGCGATTCAACTGGTCGAGGGCAAAATCAGCTACATCTTTGGGCAGGTTGTGGAATTGGCTTTGGCAGGCATATTCGGCGGCGCGTAAGCCAGCGTGCTTGCCGAAAACCAGCAAATCCAACAGCGAATTGGTGCCCAGGCGGTTGGCGCCATGCACAGAAACGCAGGCCGTTTCCCCTGCGGCGTATAAACCGGGCAAGACCTTGTTCTTTTCGTCGATCACCACTTCGCCGAAGCGATTGGTAGGAATGCCGCCCATCGCATAGTGGGCGGTGGGCTGCACCGGCATGGGTTGTTGAATGGGATCAATTCCCAAATAGGTGCGGCAGAAATCGATAATATCCGGCAGCTTGGAGAGCAGCTCCTCCGTCGTCACCCGATAGGGGCTTCCGTCGGGGCGGGTGCGTCCATCAAGGGCGGCAAATTTATTCACCGTTTCAGGCCTTACATCCAGATAAAGATAGTCCTTGCCGTCAATGCCACGCCCCTCGCGCAGTTCAAGGTACATGGCACGGCTGACCACATCGCGCGAGGCTAAATCCTTCACCCGAGGGGCATAGCGTTCCATAAACCGTTCCCCCTCACCGTTAATCAGCACACCTCCCTCGCCGCGCACCCCTTCGGTGATCAGGATGCCCAGCTTATAGATGCCGGTGGGGTGAAATTGGAAGAACTCCATATCCTCGGCAGGAATGCCCCGCCGCAGGGCAATCGCGATGCCATCGCCCGTCATGGCGTAGGCATTCGAAGTGATCTTCCAGATGCGCCCATGCCCTCCCGTAGCGATCACCACAGCGTTGGCATGAAAGACATGAATCTCACTCGTGGCTAATTCAATTGCTACCACCCCTTGAGCAACACCTTTGACCAAAATCAAGTCCAAAACCTGAAATTCATCGAAAAAGGTGACATTGTTCTTGATACATTGTTGATAGAGGGTTTGCAGGATCATGTGTCCGGTGCGATCGGCGGCATAGCAGGAACGGCGCACCGGTTTGCCGGTGATATTGTTGGTATGCCCGCCAAAGGGGCGTTGGGCGATCCGTCCATCGGGTGTGCGCGAGAAGACTTCGGGAGCCACTTTTCTAATGCGGACGCCGGCGAACGCTTGGGATTGGATCTCATGCACACCATCGTGAGCAGTAAGGACGATTGGGACAGGTATGAGGGCCTGCAATGGTTCGCAACATTTGAGTACGCTTGCGCCCATCCGGAGGATCCCGACGTAGCCGAAATTGTGGAGCGTGTCCACAAGGCAAAGGCCGCCTTCTTGCGTTGGGGACGCGACACGCTGGGTTGGGCGATCTATTCGTTCCGATTGCGTTCGGCAGCCTCACAGGTCGCTGTCCACACCGGTCCGCACGGCTCCTTTGTCGCCCGGGAACGTGGTCGTTCGGCCGCAATCTGGAAAGTGATGTGCCATCCGAAAAAAACTTTCGACTATGTATCGGTTGACTGAATACTTCCAAAACCAAGTTCCCGCTCGGATCCTAGATCTGAAGTCGGGCTACTGCTCTCAAGCCATTCAAAATGCTCTGATAAGTGAGCTGCAGGAACACAAT
>CAKZNJ010000257.1 GCA_937129505.1 uncultured Anaerolineae bacterium
CATCGGGCAGATTGATCGAGGTTATGAGAAGGTAGATGAAAAACTCCGCGCCCTTGGAGCGCGGATTGAAAGAATAAGCACGGAAAAATAATTCGCAAACGTTGACCTAAACCGCTTTCGTAACGCTTAGGAATTCGTTTACCACTTCTCTCAACAAGGGCTCGGGTAAAGCTCCTACTTGACGGTGCACAACTTTTCCATTGTGGACGAATAACATGGTCGGAATGCCCTGCACGCCGAATTTCATCGCCCACTCGGAATGCTCATCCGTATTCACCTTGGCGATGACAACTTTTCCAGCCAGTTCTTTGGCAAGTTTATCTAGAATTGGGGCTACCATTTTACATGGCCCACACCAAGGTGCCCAAAAGTCGACAATGACCGGCAAGGGGGACTGCAGAACAGTTTTTTCAAATGCCGCATCAGTCACGTGAATAGGTTCATCGATCATAATCCTTCTCCTGTCAGTATATCGGGTAAAGTATAGCATGATCGTCAAAAAATGTCAGGTATAATTTCGCCAATGTCAATCGGAATTTTTACCAAGCGTGCTATCCACTATCAAGTCCAAACGCCAGTCTATCAAGGGCCGCTCGATTTATTGCTCAACTTGATAGAAAAAGCCGAGCTTGATATAACCCAACTTGCGCTTGCTCAAGTAACCGATCAGTATCTCGCCTACTTGCAAAGCCTTGATCATCTGGAAACAGACGAAATCTCTTTTTTTATTGTGGTAGCGACAAAACTTTTATATCTCAAATCTCAAATGCTCCTACCCAAACCAGTGGTTGATTTGGAGCCAGAAGAAGAGATCGGCGAAGAGCTTGTCAAGCAACTAAAGGAGTATAAGCAATTTCGAGAAATAGCTGCCTTGTTGGGCGAGAGGGAAATGAGGGGGCTGAAAACCTATCTTCGATTAGCACCACCGCCAAAGGTTCAAGGCAGCATTGATCTCAGTGATTTAGATTTGCAAACATTTCTACTAGCCGCTCAAAATGTTTTTCAAAACGTCCAATTATCGTCCGATATTCACAGCACAATAATCAAGCCCCGTTATACGATAAAAGAACAAATCCAAAAAATTGTCAAGCTTCTGCAAGAGCAAGGGAAAACAACGTTTCAAACCTTAATTTCCCCCCTTCGTTCAAGAAGTGAGGTTATCACAGTTTTTCTCGCTCTATTGGAATTAATGAAACAGCATCAAATTGAGATCCAGCAAGCCAAATTGTTTGACGACATCAATGTTTACCCAACGCCTGAACTATTTGAAAACAACATTGTGGAAAGTGAGTTTGAAGATTAACATGCCTAATCGGTTGATTAGTTCAAATTCTCCTTACTTATTACAACATGCGCAAAATCCTGTTGATTGGTATCCATGGGGTGATGATGCTTTCGAGATCGCTCAGCGAGAAGATAAACCTATCTTTCTGAGTATTGGTTATGCATCTTGCCATTGGTGTCATGTTATGGCTCATGAATCTTTTGAGGATAAACGAGTCGCTGCGTATCTTAACCAGCACTTTGTCTCGATTAAGGTTGACCGTGAGGAAAGGCCCGATATCGATTCGATCTATATGAACGCAGTAGTCGCACTGACAGGCCATGGTGGCTGGCCTCTTTCTGTTTTTCTCACCCCTGAGGGGAAACCCTTCTTCGGTGGCACCTATTATCCGCCGGTCCCACGTCATCGCCTGCCTGCATTTATTGACGTCCTGCGGGCAATTCAAGAAGCATGGACTACGAAGCGTCAGCAGATTGAAGATGTAACCAACCAAATCTATGCTGCTCTGCAAACACAGTATCACACTCGTTTACTCGGGCGGGAATTGCAGGCGCAAGATATCGAATCGGCTGTAAAACAAATGCTGGACACCTACGATTGGCAGTATGGAGGTTGGGGAAAAGCTCCAAAATTTCCCCAACCGATCGCCCTAGAATTCTTGCTCTGTCGCTATGCTCAAAACCCCGATCAACCAAAGTTAAAGCAGGCTCTCGAGCACACGTTGGAAAAAATGTCCTTAGGTGGAATGTATGACTTGTTAAATGGTGGTTTTTGCCGCTATAGCACCGATCAACGTTGGATGGTGCCGCACTTTGAGAAAATGCTCTACGATAACGCGCAGCTCGGTGTAGTATACCTATACGCATATACACTGTGGAAAAAGGAATCTTATCGAGAGATACTAGACCAGATTGTGGAGTTCTTAGTCCAAAATTTACGCGACAGCAGTGGCTTATTCTATTCAAGTATGGATGCCGATTCTGAAGGGGAAGAAGGCAAATATTACACCTTTACCTTGAACGAACTAAAAGAAGTTCTGTCCGAAGAGGAGTATCAAGTTTTTCTAAACAATCACCATCTTGCCCCCTTGGAGTCTAACCCCCAATGGATGGTGTTTCAGTTAATCGAAAGGTTACCTGCTGAAACGGAGGACAAGAAAGCGCAAATCGAGGTTATTTACGACAAGGTAAGAAGCTTACGTTCAAAGAAGGTACGCCCAAACATTGACGATAAATGCATCCTTAGTTGGAACAGCCTCTTACTAAGATTTTTTGCAGAGGCGAGCAAATATTTGGATGACCAACGTTTCTTAGAGTTATCTTTGACCTTAGCAAACGCTATTAAGAAATGGTATGTGCGAGAGAATGGTTTGTACCGCATCAAAAGAAACAACACTGTTTCAACCCCAGCCTTGCTCGAAGACTATGCTAGCACGATCATTGCTTTGGTTTCGCTCTATGAAGTTTCTGGTGAAATTGAATGGTTTGAACTAAGCAAACAACTTGCTCAACAAATGATTGATAAATTCACCGATCCGCGAGGAGGGTTTTATGACGCTTCCTTGGAGCATGACCGCCTCATTTTGAGACCAAAGGAAATTCAGGACACCTCAACCCCTTCCGCCAATGCGCTTGCCTTGCAGGCGTTACTGAAACTCTCCTTGTTAGATGGCACATATTTTGAATGGTTCGATCAGTATGGTCATTTTCTTAAGTCCGTTAATGAATTTGCTCTCAAGCACCCTCTTTCTTTTTCTTCGTGGCTCATCCTGAACGACATTACGATCTCCGAGCCAAAAGAAGTCGTTATCGTAGGATCGCGTGAAGAAGCAAAGCTGTTTTTAAATATTCTGTGGTCATCCTTACGAACGGCTTCTATTTCCTGCCATTCGAATCTGCCCATCCCAGCCAATGCACCGCTTCTTTTACAGAATAAGACGAAAATCGATCAACGACCTACAGCATATATCTGTCGTTTAGGTGTTTGTAAAAACCCGACAACAGATTTACAAGAGTTTGATAAAATGCTTGGCAATGAACTGTAGGGATATTTCCTTTGATCTTATCTTCACTTTTAGGAGTCAAATGTTATGAAGCAAGTAATTGCTGGCATCAAAGGCACGCGAGATTTCTACCCGGAAAGCATGGCGGTGCGAGTAT
>CAKZNJ010000258.1 GCA_937129505.1 uncultured Anaerolineae bacterium
GAGCGTTTGGGCGGCTGAGGTATAGATCGCTTCGGTATTTGGGGTGGGGGTAGAAGCAAATAGGCTACATCCCAACGCCGATATCAGCATCGCTGCCGTTATCGCGATAGTTTTTTGTCTGAGTTCGTTCATAAAAATCCTTCCTCCAATGGCGATTTGTCGTTTGCGCTAAGGTTGCATCTGCTTGCAGAGCTTCAAAGAAGGCAACCATGATCGCTTGTCGTTCAAGGGCAAGTTGACGTGCTGTTTCGGTGAATAAACGATCCTTCAGGTGGCGCAATTTGAACCAATATTCGTGGTAAGCGCTATGAGCTTCTTGTTTTTCTAAAACACCATGCTCTAAGAAAAGTGATGAAGGGGGTGTATAAAACGGTTGCCCTTTTTGGACAGCCCGCGCGATTGCCCGTGCAGCGCCAATCGCTCCAATGGCGTCAAGCTTGTCGGCATCGAAAAGCACCTTGGCTTCGATCGTTTGCGGCGCTTCTTGGGAACTGCGAAAGCGGTGCGCTCGGATACAGTGCTGAACAGCATGGATGCGGCTCTGGCTCCAGCCGGCTTGGCGAAGCACTTCGCCGGCTAATTCGGCTGCCACAAGCTGGTGATCTTGGCGGGGGTTGGGTGCTTTTTTCTGAAGGTCTACCGCGTCATGCAGTGCTGCTGCGGCACGCACAATCTCAAGGTCTGCACCTTCCGCAACAGCGATAACTTCTGCTAAGGCTACTACGCGCTGGATATGATCGATGCCATGGACTGGATCGTCTGGATCATACCAGCGCTGCAGAGTTTCTAGGTTCCACATGGTTGACGCAGGACCTCAGGGGGCTTAGCAATTAGACAGGATAAAGATGTCCTTTTTTGATCACGGCTTTTACCAAGTTGGTACCGAAGCGGTAGCCCAAATGACGATAGTCATCCACTTCCAAAACAATCAGGTCACCTTGTTTGCCCACTTCAATCGAGCCAATGCGGTCGGCGCGTTGGATTGCTGCCGCGGCGTTAATCGTGGCAGCGGCGATTGCTTGGGCGGGGGTTAGCCCCATGTAGCGGCAGGCTAGGGCTATGGCAAATTGCATGTTGCCGCACCAGGCTGTGCCGGGGTTGAGGTCGGTGGCAATAGCGAGAACACCGCCCGCTTGGAGAATTTTCTTCGCTGGCGTGTAATCCTTCTCGGCCAGCCCGAACGGCGTGCAGGGTAAAGCTACTGCTACTGTATCGCTCCTGCCTAACAGGCGAATGTCCTCATCGGAGGTCAGTACCAGATGGTCAGCGGAAACAGCCCCTAATTCCACAGCGAGGGGAACACCTCCTAAATTGCCAAACTCATCGGCGTGGATCTTGAGCGGAAAACCAAATTGTTTTGCAGTGCTGAGAATACGCCGTGATTGATCGAGGTTAAAGGCGCCATTCTCACAAAAAACATCTACAAAAGGCAGGGGAAGATGGGGTGCATGGTTAGGCCACCAGTCTTTGACCATCGGCAGCATCGTTTCGCAGATCAGGTCGGTATACTCATCTGCACGGTCCTTGTATTCAGGGGCGATAGCATGTGCGCCTAAGAAAGTGATTGCCAATTCAATCGGCCCTTCGCGATCCAAGGCAATCAGGGCTTGCAAAAGACGTAGCTCCACTGCGGTCTTCAAGCCATAGCCGGTTTTGGCTTCGGCGGTTGTTGTGCCGTGTTCAAACATTGTCCACAAACGCAAACGGGTTTGATCAAGAAGGGAGTTGAGCGATGCGCTGCGGGTCGCTCGCACGGTTGAGAGGATTCCCCCTCCCGCTGCTAAAATCTCCAAATAGGTCTTTCCTTCCAAGCGCATCTCAAATTCCGCAGCGCGATCACCCGCCCAGATGACATGGGTGTGGGGGTCAACGAAGCCGGGCATGACCACGCGGTCGAGGGCGTCAAATTCGGGTTCCTGTGGGTAAGCAGCGCGCAGGTCTTCGCTCTTTCCAACCGCCTCGATGATGCCATTGCGGATCAGCACTGCTCCATTGGGGATAATCCCCAATTGCCCTAGTTCCTCGCCGCGCTGTGGTCCACCTTTGAGAGTTAAAAGTTGGGATGCTGAATGAATAAGCATGGGAGACTACCTTGCTCAAATTATACCGTAAGCATTTCTGTTTATAAATGTTGATTGTTTGAGGAAGGAGGATTGCAACTTCCTCTAAAGACTTTGAATCTTTGATTTATCCTACTTTTACCCCTACCGTTTTCTGGATCTGTCCCCTCTTCAACGGGTTGGTAAATGTCGAGGGATTAATTCGTTCACTATTTCTCTAGTCAATCATTCGAGCAACATCTCCCCCGTTTTTATCTCCCTTTACTTGACGGATCGATTGATCAATTCCACGACTTCTTTGGCGTTTTTTACCTGTAGTAACGACGAAAGCAGCTCTGGTGATTGAATCAAGCGGACTAATTGACTGATCATATCGACTTGTTTTTCACGTTCTTTTATAGCTAGTACAAAGATTATCTGCACAGAAACAGTGGTTGATCCATCCGTACCCATCTGAGAAAAAGAGACTGGCCTTTTCAAGATACCAATCGTTATCGCCGACTTAATAACATTATCCGCATCTGCATGGGGTATTGCGATTCCCGTAGGTTGCGTTGGAAGCCCAGTTGGAAATGTTTGTTCACGAAGCCATACATCATATGCGTATTGGGGGTTTACGTAACCGTCATTTTCAAGTGTTTGGGTGATGATGCGGATAGCTTCCTCTGCTGTTTCTGCCTCTACGCCTACGATGATATGATTTTCTTTAATCAAGTCAACCAATTGATATTGCATTATGATATTGCCGATCTACGTAGAAGAGCTATATTTTGGGTGATATTCCCGCCTTGAAATGCAGACCGCCCTACGACGATTACGTCCGCTCCTGCTTCGAGCACCATGGCTAAATTAGCAGGATTGATCCCTCCATCAACATCCCATTCAATACCACTTTCCCCATATCTTTCTTTTCCTGCCCGTACTTTATTGAGAACTGAAGGTAAAAACGATGCGTTAGGATACTCAGGTTCGGTAGATAGAATCAAAACAAAGGAAAGGTAGGGAAGTAAGATCTCCAGATCAGGTAAAGGGGTGGCTGGATTTAGCGCTATACCTGCTTGAACGCCAAGGGAGACAATATTACTCAGGGTTCGGCGAGGATAGGGGCAGGCTTCAAGATGGACCGAGATGCGATCTGTTCCCATTTGCACTAGGTCATCCAATATCCAGTCGGGATTGACCATCATCAAATGGACATCGAACGGCCGAGAAGTAAGCGGTCTAAGATCCGAAATAATCTTCGTTCCCAAGGTCATCATTGGCACGAAATTACCGTCTTCAATATCAAAATGCAGGAAATCTACTGCGGCCTGGTCTAATTGGGATATTACTTCATTGAGGTTAGTCAGCGGTGCAGCGGCGAGGGAGACGGCGATTTTATAATTCATGATCTATCCGCGACTCAAATCAATCTGGGGGGTAAAATTCTCTACAATAGCTTGAACTAAATCATAAGTGGAAAGGATATCGGACTCGTGACACATTTGGATTGGTGCATGAGTATATCGTTGGGGAATTGAAATCCCTGCGATGACATAACCTCTATCTCCAAGATACAATTGAAAGGCAGGATCTGTAATTACTCCTATAATTACCTCTCGCTGCAGGGGAATTTCATTCTGTTGAGCAGTCTTTTCGATAAACCGCCTTAGTTTTGGAGAAGAGAAAAGCCCACCCAAGGTGCCCCTGCCGTGAAAGTCCATCATTTTGACCGCCGGCCCACCCCCTAATAAAATGGGCTGCAAAGGTTTCTCCAACGGTGTATCACACGCAATAGTAATATCTAAAGAGATAATCGCATGGGGTTTTGTAGCGTTTACGGTGGGTAGAGAGCCGCGAATAGAGAACTCTTCTAACACGGTAAAGGAAAACACGAGCGTGGTAGGGGGACGATTTTCTTTGCATCGTTTTAGGATTTCCAATAGAATAAAAACGCTGACGCGGTTATCTAATGCCTTCGAGCATATGACACCCTCACCGAAACGTAGGAAATTGGGTTGATAGGTGATCGGATCCCCGATCCTGATTCCCAATTGTTCAACAGCCTTTCTACCTTTGACACCTACATCAACAAACATTTCGTGGATAGTGGGTACCTTATACTTTTCATCAGGAGTGGTGACATGGTGAGATTTGACCCCGATAACTCCCATCACGCTGTTGTCTTCTTCAGTCAAGACAACTACTTTTTGCCCAAGTAGCGTCTTTTCAGGAATACCACCTACTCGCTCAAGCAGTAAAAAGCCTTCTTCAGTGATATAACGGACAATTAATCCAAGCTCGTCCATGTGCGCTTGGAGCATTAGACGATAATCAGGATATTGTGATCCGAATAATAGTCCAACAACATTGCCCAAGTTGTCAACATAAAACTCATCCGCAAGAGATGCAACCTGAGCTTTCATATAAGAAGTAATGGCATCTTCTCGCCCAGATACTGCATGAATGGCACAAAGCTTTTCTAATAAAGACCAATCCAACTTATTCATACTTTAACTGTAAATGTGAAGACCCATTGGGGCTGTCCCTATCGCATGAACGCAATAAGGACAGCCCCTTTTGAGTTAATGAGAATTAGCCGCCAAATAGTAAGCGAGCTAAGGTCGTCAAAACCCAAGCAATCCAATTGCCACCGGATAGTCCTGTAATCTGAACAGCGCCTTCCGGTATACTATAACCAATATCTCGAGCTATTTGAGTGAGCAATGGTGCAAATGCGCTTGAGATGTAAAGCACCATGGTCATAATGATGATTCCGTATAAAACAGAGCGGAAAAAATTACCTTTTGTCAAAGGTGGAACCATACAGACAAAGAAAGCTGTTGCTGCTAAATCCGCTGCCGGGAGAGTTGAGTTGCCGGGCAAGATAGCAGCTAGTAACAGTGTAATTGGGATTAGTAGAATACCAGCGGCAATTGTGATTGGATGGCCGATAAGAATTGCTGAATCTA
>CAKZNJ010000259.1 GCA_937129505.1 uncultured Anaerolineae bacterium
GTTTTGACATCCTCCTGTATCTGCTTTATCACATCATTTATCTCAATTGCTGATTTGTTTGTAACTTCAGCCAGTGTCCTTACTTCATCTGCGACCACTGCAAAGCCTTTTCCGTGTTCTCCAGCTCTGGCGGCCTCAATGGCAGCATTCAAGGCGAGGAGATTGGTTTGCGAGGCGATATCTTCGATGGTTTCCACGATGGCACCAATTTGATTGGAACGTTCACCCATGTTCTGTACTTTCTCGGCAGAGAAGGCAACTTTGTTCTTGATATTTACCATTCCTCGAATGGTTTGTTCCACAGTTGTGCGCCCTTGTTCAGCGGCTTGAGAAGCGGCGCCGGAGTCTTGGCTCACTTTTTGGGCACTTGCAGCAACTTGTTGGATAGCGGAGGTGATTTCGTGAACGACTTGAGAAGCTTTGCTGACTGCTTGGGACTGGTCTTGCGCCCCGCGGGCAACACCGTTAATTGCGCGACTCATCTGTTCCACAGAAGCTGCTGTTTGGTTAATCGATTCGGCTTCTTGAGAGGCGCCGCGAGCGATTTGCTGAATAGTAGCCGCAATTTGATTTGTTGCCCGTCCAGATTGATCGGCTGAGGCTGCCAATTGGTCAGAGGCGCTAAGGAGGGTATCGGCTTGATGAGCAATTTCGGCCAACGTTTGACGCAAAATGGCTAACATCTGAACAAGACTCTTACCCAGCAGGTCTTTCTCGGACTTCGGTTCGATGGATACAGTCAGATCTTTAGCGGCAAGGCGCTGGGCAACGTACGCCACGTTCCGCTGATATTCAGACACAATTCGAAAGGCATTTGCGAGCTCGCCAATCTCATCGTTGCTTTTGACTTCAAGGGTTTGACTGACATCGCCCAGCGCAAAAGCGGCTGCAAATTGGCTCATTCGTTGGATCGGTTTGCTCAGCGAAGTGGCTAGCCAGTAGGCAAGAATTGTTATGACGATCGCTGCAATCACCATAATTGTTAATGATAGAGTCCGTAATTGGTTGAGGGTTCTAAATGCTTCGGCAGTGTCTTGTTCGATGATAATGGACCAAGGGACGGTTTTAAGAGGAGAATAAGCGCCGAGCACTTGCTGCCCGCGGTAATTTTTATATTGTCCCCATCCTTGATTGCCTGCCTTAGCCTGCTGGCTTGCATAGGTGTCAATCTGCAACTCTAACTCGGGGCGCTCTCGAATCAATCCTGCTTGTTTTAACTCTTCGGTAAAACGTGGCGGGGATAGGAGAAAACCCTCATGATTCACTAAATACGCATCCCCGCTCTCACCAATCCAGCCTAACTTTAGAAGTTCGTTGAGGTATGCAGTAGGTACAGTCACGCCTGCAACCCCTACTATCTTCTCCCCTTGATAAATGGGTGCAGCAAAGACGATGATCGGATTACCAGTTGCCCGCGATATGAGCATTTCCGAGATGGCATTCTCGCCCTTAATCGCTTGTTGAAAGTAGTTTCGATCTTTGACATTCACCCGATTGCCTGAATTGATGGCGACGGTGTCTCCGTTCAGATTTGCCACAAAAACCGTCTCGTAAATTCCCCATAGAGTGGCAAATTCCTGAACCGCTTGAGTGGCTTGTTCGGTTTCCATGGAGCGGATATGGCTGAGGCTGGCCAAGGTTTGGATGTCTTATTTCCGTTCGGTGATCCAGTTTTCCATCTCGGTATTCATCAGGTGAGCGGTACTGTCGAAATTTCCCCCCACCAGATTTGCAATATTCTTTTGGGTCTGGGTTGAAGCAATGATAGTCACGAGCGTGATGGGCAACAGAGAGACCCCTAAAAAAGCAAGAATGAGTTTCCCCTTAATAGACTTGAAAAGATCGAGGGAAAAAGACATTGACATTTTATGGTTTCTCTCCTTATAAATAGAGATATGAATTGGGGAAGCAAGGGGATATTACATAATGAAACCTATTCTTACCATGAAGGAAAAGTAAAACTCAGGTAAAGATTCCGTAAATTTCGAGAACTTTTCCCTAACAGAATGCAATCGTATAAATTGAATGGTATAGTAATAAAAGTTTCCCTAGAGCTAGGAAAAAATGTCCGTTACTTGGCTCAAATTTTCTATTGGGGGATGTTAAGGCGCCGAAACGAGTCTGATCAATTGATAGGTTTCATCCGAATATTGGATTTCTAAAGCCGAACAGGAAACCTTCTGGGCGGAAGGCAGGATCATATGAGTGATTCCCTCATTGGGCAGAGAAGCGATTTTTTCACAAGTCGGAGATTGGAAGAAGTCATTGGCGAGTTGGTAGCGCCGCTGCCATTCAATCAGTTCAATCGGGTGATAGGGAGTAGATTTGAAATCAACATAGATCGGAGCGCCGGTTTCTAAGCGGAAGTCCTCCATTTTTAGGGGGACTAAATAGATATCTGAGGGTTGTTTGTTCTTGGCAACATATTCCATGATAGGGCGTTCGACTTCCAAAAGTTGACGTTGGAAATCTAGACTGATCCGCACCCAACCCACCAAGAGCGCGACAGCGATCAAGCTGGTCGATAGCGAAGGGAACACCCAAACAAGCCAAGCGCTGTTGGGATACTCTTTTTCAGATGGAAGTAGTTCCACTAGGCGGCTAAGCAGGATCGTGAGCGAGATAGGCACGAGGACAACACTCACTCTCCAAGGAAAGATCAACGCCAGACTTGTGTTGCGGGTGATCACAACGGCTATGGTGAGTACCGCTGCAAGAAGGATGGGAATGCCCAAAAGCCAACGCAGCCCTTTTTGACGAGATAAGACAGGCGCGCTGAGCATCAACGCGATCTGGAAAAGGGAACTCAGATTGAACCAGGCAGAGGGATCAGCATGGTGGGGAATGCGTACGCTAAAAAGAATGGTGCGGCCTTTTGTGGCGATATCAGGCGAGATCTCCCAAGGGAACGAGAAGCTCAGAGCGTTTAGGGCAGCGGGGGAGATCAAGAGTAGGTAATAAAGTAACGGATAGAAAATTTTGGCAAGACATTGTCGAGTGGAACGCTCTTTGTGGAGAAATCCTAGCTCGATCAAGTTGGGGGTGAGGATACCCAACAAGAGCAATGTTGCCGCTAAGAGATAGGTGGGGTGAAACCACGTCGCCAGTGCAAGGACGATCGTTGAAGCCGAAGTCTTTTGGCGGAGAGCAAGAACGACTGCCACCAACAGCAAGACGCCAAAGACACTGGGTTGAAAGACGGTGCCAAGCAGCCTTTGGTTTGCCAATCCGCCTTCAAGGGCATACATCCATTGCGCGCCCAATGTGCGCGAGATCACAAAGCGCCAACCGGCGGAATGAACTAAAAAGAAAAGGGCTAAAAATGCCAAATTGCGCACCCTTGGGGTCAAGTCCGTTTCCTGCTTGGCAAGCCAATAAAGGGAGTAGAAATAGATGCCGAGAAGCAAGGCGTAATAGAGATAAAACAGTGCCTCCCACTTTAAGTAGCGTAAGGTAGCGCAGACCAAGGCCGAAAAAAGCGGGGTTGCATCCCGCGTGTTTGCCAGCCAATCTTGACGCAGATATCCGATGTCGGCGCAAGCCAAACCATGAAGGAAGTAAGTATTCTGATTGGAGGTATAGAGTGGTGACTGCGTATAGGCGACAGCGAACAGAGCTGACCAAAGGAAATACTTGAACAGAGAGCGCAACAGCCTTCGACCATCCATACGGCATGGTATAACCCGAAAAATGAATTTCGACAAGGAAAGTCAAGGAAAGATCTTTACGAGCCAAAATTTTAAGGTTAGAGATCGGTTTGGCAGCTTTTGCGGAGATAAGCAAAATCATTTGAGGCTATAATGCGAATAGCGAAAACCAATGACACCATAGGCTTATTTTCGCTTCTGACCTATTTGTGAAAGGAGTCCTACTCAATGGCGACAGTGCTTGGAGATCTGCTGAGCAAGATTTTTACTTGGATGGATCGGTCGAATGCCCCACTCATCGAGGGCAAATTGACCTTTAAGGCTCTGGATGGAAAGGTGGAAGTCTTGCGCGACCGCTGGGGAGTGCCGCATATTTACGCTTCGACAGCTCACGATCTGTTCTTCGCCCAGGGGGTTGTCCATGCCCAGGAGCGTCTCTTCCAAATGGAATTGAATCGCCGAACAGCCCAAGGGCGTTTGAGTGAAGTGTTTGGGGAAATCGCTTTGGACACCGATCGCGCCGCGCGCACCTTTGGCTTTAACCGCCTCGGTAAGGTGGATTGGGAAAATGCTTCTTTGGAAATGAAGAAAGCCGTCCAAGCCTATTGTGAGGGAGTCAACAGCTATCTCGAATGGATAGGGAATCGCTTGCCCGTAGAGTTCAAATTGCTCGGTCATCGACCGCAACCGTGGCGACCCGAGGATACCACCGCCTTCGCAAGGGTGATGATGTGGCAGCTTTCGCACGCTTGGCATGGTGAAATTGTGCGCTTGCTCGTTCAGCAGAAAGTGGGAGCGGAACATGCAAAAGACCTCGAAATTCATTATCCTCCCCACAACCCCGTTACCTTACCCCAGGGAATTGAATTCAATCGCCTTGATCAACATGGCATTCTGATCCCGGAAAAGGGCCCCTTTCTCAGCCGGGGACAGGGAAGCAATGCATGGGCAGTCGCAAGCTGGCGAATGGAGGATGGGCATACCTATTTGTTCAATGACATGCACCTAGCGCTCTCTCTGCCAGGTTTGTGGTTTCAAAACCATCTCGTGGGGGGAGGGTATGAAGTGACGGGTGTCTCATTGCCCGGCGCACCGGCCGTATTAGTGGGTCATAACGCGAGGATTGCCTGGGGGATGACTTTGGCATTCATCGATTGCGAGGATTTGTACATTGAACAAATGAACCCCGAACAACCAACCCAATACCGTTTTCGAGATGAATGGGTTCAAGCCGAGGTTATTGAGGAGGTCATAGCGGTCAAGGGTCGGTCACAGCCGCATCGTGAACAAGTTTTGATCACCCGACACGGACCGATTATTTCTGATGTCATCGGTCAACCAGGGTTGCGCCTAGCGGTGCGTTCGATGGCATTGCGCCATAGTCGTTCTCTCAGCGGTTGGATCGCGTTGGATCGGGCACAGAATTGGGATGATTTCGTCAAGGCGATGAACCAAATTGAAGCACCCCAGTTGAACGTTTGCTATGCCGATGTGGAGGGTAATATCGGTTATTGGATGACCGGTCGGACACCGATTCGGGCAAAGGGAGATGGGCGATTGCCGGTGCCCGGTTGGGATGGTGAACACGAATGGATCGGAGAAGTCCCCTTTGAAGAGATGCCTCATGCCTTGAATCCCAAACAGGGCTATGTTGTTCACACAAATAATAAAATCACCCCCGATGATTATCCCCACTACTTGGGGAACGTATGGATGAACGGAAATCGCGCCCGCCGCATTGTTCAAGTGATTGAGGAAGCCGAAAAAGTCAGCCTCCAGCGGCTGTGTGCATTGCATGTTGATTTTACAACCCTGCCAGGATTGGAGCTAGTGCAAAAGCTCCAAGCTGTATCCGTGGAAAACCAAGAAGCGGCAGCCATGCTAAAGGAATTGTCTGAATGGGATGGCGTATTAGTTCCCCAGAGCGTTCAGGGATGTATCTATGAGGTGTTGCGCTTACAATTAGCCCGCAATTTGCTTCAGCCAGTTTTAGGAAAAGAAATTACCGACCAATGGTTGGGCAAGGCGTTCAGCCCGGTGTTGATGACGTTGCACGAGTTCTTTGGTCATGATATTACCGTATTGTTGCGCATGTTGGCTGAACCGGACAATTGGTGGGTGCAACAAGCGGGCGGTTTATCTGCTTGGGTTGAAAAAAGCTTGCTGGAAACGGTTGAGATTTTGAAGGAGAAACTGGGGCAGGAGATGAAAAATTGGCAGTGGGGGAAAATACACGGGGCTGTTTTCCCCCATCCCTTGGGGTTGCAAAGGCCGCTGGATCAGGCGTTCAATCGAGGTCCCTATCCGATAGGCGGAGATGCAGATACCCCCTGTCAGACGGCTTATTTACCCCATCAACCCTATCAGAACAACGCCTGGTCACCTTCCTTCCGTCAAGTGGTGGATTTGACCGACTTGAGCCAATCGGTTACCATTGCGCCGCCGGGACAATCGGGACATATCGGGAATCGACATTACGATGACCTGATTGAACCATGGTTGGGCGGCCAGTATCACCCCATGCTGTGGACAAGAGCGGATATCGAGCAGAATTTGGAGGGAAATCTACTCCTGAGCAAATTATAAACACAAAAAATCATCCTTGACCAATTTCATATAATTCTATATAATACTCATTTGTCTATTGGATGATTTTAACTTTGATGGTACGCCTTGGCTGGCAATTTGTTGTTTGGCTTTTGCCCTTGTGAAAACCTGCCAGAAGCGGGGCTTTTCTAGTTTAAGTTAGATAGCTCGGAACTATCAGGAGTATTTTATGGCTGTATTGCCCAGCAAATCTTACGCCCGAATTGATGTCAAACTTAGACTGCCCACCTTGATCGAGGTGCAGCTTGATTCCTTCCGCCGCCTAAAAGAAGAAGGATTGGCGGATCTGTTTAATGAGATTTCGCCTATTGAGTCTTATAACAAAGGGATGCGGCTTCATTTTCCAAGTCGTAATAAACTATCGGCTGAATGGGGTTTGAAATACTGGTTCGGGAAACCAAAGCATTCCATCGAAGAATGTGTCGAACGCGATCTGACCTACGCTAGCCCGCTGTATGTCAGCGTTTTACTGGAAGGTCCTGAAATTCGCGAGCCAATCAAGCAGGATATTTTCTTGGGTGACTTTCCCGAAATGACCGAGAAGGGCACCTTTATCATCAACGGCACAGAGCGGGTAGTTGTCTCTCAGCTCATCCGTTCGCCTGGGGTTTACTTCGAAGCTGTACCCGATCGCGCCACCGGCCGACGTTTGGCAATGGCAAAATTAATCCCCGATCGTGGGGCGTGGATGGAGTTCGAGACCCGTAAGACCGATTATCTTACCCTGCGCTTTAACCGCAAAAGAACTGTACCGGTTACGATTTTCTTGCGCGCTTTAGCAGCGGTGAAAGATGCTAATAGTGGTTATCCTTCACCGATTGAAAAAGGCACCGATGAAGAGCTCTTGACTTTGTTCGGGAATGTGGACAATAACCCGGACCGGTTGTATATCAGTTCGACATTTGCTCAGGAGCCTGAGTGGGATCTCTCGCATGGCTTAACCATTGCCGAAGCCGCTTTGCTAGAGTTTTTTAAGCGGATGCGGCCTGGCGACCCTGCAACCCTAGAAAATGCCCGAGAGTTTCTTGAAGAACAGCTTTTTGACCAGCGCCATTATGACCTAGAGCGGGTGGGTCGCTACAAACTCAACCAAAAGCTCGATTTGCGCGATATTGTCCCCATGCAGATTCGGACGGTGACCAAATGGGATATTGTGCGCTTGGTCGAGCGGATGATTATGATCAACAACAACATGGTTGCGCCGGACGATATTGATCATCTGGGGAATCGACGGGCAAAAACCGTGGGTGAATTGATCCAAAACAAGCTGCGCATCGGCTTGCGGCGCATGGAACGCGTGATCAAAGAGCGCATGTCGATTCGCGATCAGGATCAGGTGTCGCCCGTCACATTAGTCAATATTCGACCGGTGGTGGCGGCTCTACGGGAGTTCTTTGGCTCCAGTCAGCTTTCTCAATTCATGGATCAGACCAATCCGCTGGCTGAGCTGCGTCATAAACGGACACTTTCAGCGCTCGGTCCGGGTGGCTTGCGTCGTGAACGCGCTGGCTTTGATGTGCGCGACGTCCACCACTCGCACTATGGGCGCATCTGCCCTATTGAGACACCCGAAGGGCCAAACATCGGTCTGATCGGCCGTCTGGCCTCCTTTGCACGGGTGAACGAATATGGTTTCATTGAAACTCCTTATCGTCGCGTCCTGAAAGTGATCTCACCGCTGGATGAGCGCTTCGTTGGACGAGCGCTGCGAGAGGATGTTATCGATCCAAAGACAGGAGATGTGATTGCCAAGAACGGTGAAAGGGTTACCGAGGAAATAGCGCAGAGGATTCGCAAAGCGGAGATCACCAAAGAGATTGCCATTGTACCGTTTGTCTCCGAAGAGATCGAATATCTCTCGGCGGATATCGAGGACCGCTATGTTATCGCTCAAGCAAACGCGCCTTTAACGGAACATGCTGAATTTGTACGTTCGCGCATTTCGTCAAGGTATCACAACTCATTTATTTTCTCTGCCCCGACAAGCATCGACTACATGGATGTAGCACCCCATCAAATTGTTGGTATCAGCGCATCTTTGATTCCTTTCTTAGAGCATGACGATGCAAACCGCGCTTTGATGGGTTCCAATATGCAGGCGCAGGCCGTGCCGCTGTTACAGCCTGAGATTCCCATCATATCAACGGGGATGGAGAAAGCCGCAGCGATTGACTCTGGGCAAGTGGTCATTGCTGAAGAGGATGGCGAGGTCGTCTCTGTTACGGGCAGACATATCGATGTTCGCTCTACCAACGGACAAATCCGGCGCTATACCCTGCGCAAATACCAACGCTCCAATCAATCCACTTGCATCGACCAGCGTCCTGCCGTGGTTAAAGGGCAGCGGGTCAGAGTTGGAGATGTGATTGCCGACTCTTCTTCTACACAGAATGGCGAGTTAGCGTTAGGCCAAAATGTGGTCGTTGCCTTTATCTCCTGGGAAGGTGGTAACTACGAGGACGCGATTTTAATCTCAGAAAGACTTGTACAGGAAGATAAGTTCACCTCTGTACATATCGAAAAGTACGAGGTCGAATCGCGCGATACTCGGCTTGGTCCTGAAGAGATCACGCGCGACATCCCCAACGTCGGTGAAGAAGCGGTCAAAGACCTGGACGAAAACGGCATCATTCGCGTCGGAGCCGAGGTAGGTCCAAACGACATCTTGGTTGGGAAGATTTCGCCAAAGGGAGAAAAAGAGTTAACTCCTGAGGAGCGGTTGTTACGCGCGATTTTCGGTGAGAAGTCCCGCGATGGGCTGGTCGGTTTCCCCCGCATGCAGGTTGTGGTTTTTTTCGAGGTCGCCGTGGGCGTCCCAGTT
>CAKZNJ010000260.1 GCA_937129505.1 uncultured Anaerolineae bacterium
TTACCCTGATAGCCCAGCAGAGTCCCTGCTTCAACATAGACTTCGTGAGTTCCTGAAGGGAAGGCGTCAATAATATAAGAATCCCCGTCAGGGCTTGCTAAATGGGTGTAATAAGTCCAGATTTGGCGGTCAGGTTGCAGGGGGTCTTTGGGGATGCGGATA
This sequence comes from uncultured Anaerolineae bacterium, assembly GCA_937129505.1. Lineage (GTDB taxonomy): Bacteria > Chloroflexota > Anaerolineae > Anaerolineales > UBA4823 > NAK19. The sequence continues at coordinate 163 of CAKZNJ010000260.1, forward strand.
ATCAGGGACGATTTCCAGTTCGGCAGACGGGTCAGGAAACCGCTGTAGGCTGCGCGCACCTCGATGATGCCCGGCTCGCTGCCGCCGAAGATGTCTATGCCTTGATGGCGATGGCCGGGGCGAAAGGAATCCCCCCAGAGAAAGCCGATATAACCAGATGTGGGCAGCAAAAACGGGGCATTGCCGCAACGTTCGCCCACCCGTACCTGCCAATCGGGATAAGCGGCGGGATTGCGTAAGTATTGCCAAACGCGGCGTGTCCGCTGCCAATTTGGACGCAGCCATTCGAACAAAATATAGCCGCCGACAATGAGCAGAACAAAGAGCAAGCCAAACGCTAAGCGCACCCCAGCGGAGCGTTTCATCCCACCTTATTCAGCAGGGGAGAGGGATTGACGATGTTGCCGGATATGATCGAGATCGTCTTCGCGATGATCGGCAAAATACAGCACCAGCCGCCCGCCGCTCAACTGCTGTAAGATGCGCCCGGCTGCCCGTCCGGCTTCAGAAGCCATGGCTTTGCGGGCGTCATCGGGGGACTCGAAAAAAAGCTCATGCTGAAGCTGGTAACTTGGGCTGCCATAAAGATGGAAGTCAACGCGGCTGGTGGTTTCGCGCAACAAACCGGGCATCTGCTCGGCATTGTGCAAGAAATCGGGCCAGTTCTGATCTAAAACCGCCGGCTCGACAGACGCTTCGATGAGAATCACCAACTTATACATGGGTCAGCATCAGATTTTTTCATGATCCATGCAGGGAGAGGCGGCGCAGTCTCTAGCTACGGGGCGGGCACTTTGTTGATCCAGTCATTGCCGACAATCACAACCACATCCACGCTTTGGGTGGGATCGTAGCGATTGTAAAGGTAATTGGGGTTAATGCCCATCAGCTCGACCAGAAACTTCAGCGTGTAGGGTTTGCCGCTGTAGTCAAATAAGGCGGTGTAGTTATACAGCCTATCTGCATTGCCGGTCTCGACTACATTGACCCCTTGTTTTTGCAAATATTCCATCGTCTGCGAAGCCAAGCCGGCGGAGGAACTGCCGTTTAGCACGCGCACCCTCGCTCCTTCGGCTTTCATCTGCTCCACGGCGGGCAAATTCGCCAAGGGGCTTTCCAGACTGGTGTCGGCGAAGATCTGGTCCCGCACTTCTCGAATTTTATCTGGCATGGGTTTGAGGGCATCCAAGCCGTCGGGCGTCTTGAAGAAATTGACCTGCTCGGGCCCGATAATCGCGTGCTTGATGTTCTCTTCGGGGATATCCTTGGCAAACCAGGCTAGGCGAATGGCTTGATCCAAGGATAGATTGGTGCGCACACCGCTGGAAAACTCCTGATAGAGCACGGGAGCCTTGGCGATCATACGCGGCAGATTATCGAAGCGCAACATCTGATTGCGGATCGCCATTACCACTTCTTGCTGACGGCGGGCGCGGTCAAAATCTCCGCCTTCTGTGTTGCGAGCACGTGCATAGGCAAGGGCGATTTCCCCGTTGAGCACCTGACGTCCAGGTTTGAGCTTTTTGAAAGTATTGTCTCCCAGCAGATCGACTTTGATCGGCTCTTGAATGTCTAATTTGACGCCGCCGATTTCATCGATAAACTTGATAAACGCCCCAAAATCGATTTGGGCATAGAAGTCGATCGGCACCCCGATCAGCCCTTCCACGGTCTTCATGGCTAATTCCGGTCCGCCACCCGGCAGTTTATAAGCTTCGCCGAGCTGATAGGCGGTGTTGATCTTGCCGTATTCGAAGCCGGGGATTGCCACCCACAGGTCGCGAGGGATATTGAGCACGCCGGCGGTTTTGGAGAGGGGGTCAATGGTGAAGAGAATCATGGTATCGGTGCGCGGGGCGCCCTCGCCGGCAGCCCAGTCGCGGTAATCCAAGCCCATGACCAAAACGTTAACCCGACTTGCCCCATCCCATGGCTCTGGCGTTGGACCGACCATTTGCAGCGGCGCATTGGGATCGGTAATAATCCCGCTCAAATTTGGCGTCGGCGTAGGACCCGTTACGCTGATGCCTGGCAGATTGGTGATCTGCCAGGAGGTAATTAAGTCGCGGGTGACGATAAAGGTCAGATAAGCGGTCAGCAACGCCGCAATTGCAAAAGCAACGATCAAAGCGACCAAGAGAATCGTGGTCGTTTTTGAAGTTGGAGAGTTTAGAGACGAATTTTTCATAGGCGATCGTTCTTATACTTATCGAAATCGTCTGGTGATTATATCACGGTATAATGAGCGAGCGATGTCGTACCTTAGTGCGCATAACCTCTCGAAATCCTTCGGTCCCCGCGACCTGTTTACCAATCTTACCCTGAGTGTGCCGCCTCAGGGGCGGATTGCCATTGTCGGTCCCAATGGCATTGGGAAGACAACGCTGATTCGCATTCTGATCGGTGTAGAAGAACCCAGTCAGGGGACGGTACAGCGCGCTCGCAACCTTCGCCTTGGATACCTGCCCCAAGAAGCTGTTCTGGATAGCCCCCACACCTTGTGGGAAGAGTGTCTTGAGGCGCTTACAGAGTTGCGTCAAATGGAGGCAGAGCTGCATTGCTTGGAAAGAGAGATGAGCCATTCCAATCCCTCTCCAGAAGTCTTGGCGCGTTACGGCGCATTACAAGCGGCTTTTGAGCATCGGGGAGGCTATGAGTATGAATTTGCCATTCGGCAAACATTGCGTGGTTTGGGCTTTGACGAGGAAGATTTCTTTCGTCCGCTAACGCAGCTTTCCGGTGGTCAGCGGACGCGCGCCGTCCTCGCTCGCTTGCTGATCTCCAAACCCGACTTGTTAGTCCTAGATGAGCCGACCAACCACCTTGACATCCAAGCAGTCGAATGGCTGGAAGGTTATCTAAGCCAATGGAGCGGCGCAGTGCTGATGGTGTCGCATGATCGTTATTTTTTGGATCGGGTGGTCAATACCATTTGGGAGATGTCCGAGCGCGGGATTGAGGTTTATCGCGGCAATTACAGCGCTTATGTGGCACAGCGCGAGCAGCGCTGGAATGAACGCCGTCTGATGTTTGAGGCAGAAAAGGAACGGTTAGAGAAAGAGCTGGAGTATATTCGCCGCAATATTTCTGGGCAAAACGTCCTGCAAGCGAAGGGCCGCCTGCGTCGGGTGAGCCGCCTTTTGGAGGCAATTGAACGCAGTGGATTGGATGCCGTCAAGGGGAAACAATGGGCGCAGATCGCTGCTGAAAGCGGAGCTACAAGCCAGATGATGAGCGTTGAGGAGGTTACACGGCGGATTCATGCCCTTTCTTTCACTCAACCCCGTCAACCCAAATTGGGTTTGCGCCTGAATGCGGGAGAACGTTCAGGGGATTTGGTCTTGCGCACCTTTAACTTACAAGTTGGCTATCCGGATGAAGGTCGGCCGCTGATTGAGGTTCCAGACCTAATATTAAAACGCGGGGAATGCGTAGCTCTGATTGGGCCAAATGGGGCGGGCAAAACGACTTTCTTAAAGACGATTTTCGGGAGTTTACCCCCCTTGAGTGGGGAGGTGCGCCTCGGGGCAAGCTTGCAAATCGGTTACTTTGCCCAAGCCCACGAAGGCTTGAAAGCCGAGAACAGTGTGATGCGGGAGATCGAAGACCTTGCCCCTCACCTGTTGCCTGCCGAGATTCGGCATTATCTGGCGCGCTTTCAATTCTACGGCGATGATGTCTTCCGTCCCGTCGCAACCCTCTCCGGCGGCGAACGCGGTCGCCTGGCATTGGCAAAATTGTGTCTGAGCGATGCCAACCTACTCTTGCTCGATGAACCCACAAATCATCTCGATATTCCCTCGCAGGAAGTGTTGCAAGAGTCTTTGAGCGAATATCGCGGCACAATTCTGTTGGTTTCCCATGATCGCTATCTGATTGATGCTCTTGCCACCCAAATATGGGAGATCCAGCCTGAGGGGCGCTGTTTGCGTGTCTTCCAAGGCCGTTACACCGAATATCGTCTGCAGCAAGAAGCAGAAAAAGCCGCCCCCCCTGTTCAAACCAAGCCGGTGCAGAGACAAGACACGGCTCAGCGCAAAAGCCGGCTCAACACGGAAAGGCAACGCTTGCAACGTCTGCAGGAGTTGGAGGATTTCATCGCCCAACGAGAAGCCGAATTGACGATGCTGGGGCGTAAGTTGGAGAATCCGCCGCCTGACCCCGCTCAAGTGCAGAAGCTGGGCAGCGAATATGTGCGCTTGCAAGGTGAGATTGAGCGTTTGTTGGAGGAATGGGAGCGCTTACACCAGCAGCAAGCGACATAAGTTTTGTGGCGGCATCCAGCCCGCCGTTCTGGGTAAGGGCTGAGTGCGCACCCGCGATATGGATGGCTTTATAATGCAAATATGAGCCAAGGAAAAGGCAATGCTATTCTGCCTCGCCTTGCTGCAATCCTTGCCATTTTGATCGGGGTGTTTCTGCTTTTCGCCCTTGAGCAGGGGACAGCGAGATTGCGTCAAGCCCGCTTGGCGGAAGAAGCCGGCGAATACGCTAGAGCGGTGCAACTCTACCGAGAGGTAGGCAAGGTCTTTTTCTGGCAACGTACGCATTGGCAAACCAAGGCAGCCCAAAGCGCCTATCAGATGGCTGACTATGACCAAGTCATTGGGCTGCTTGCGCCTCTCCACGAGAGAGGACTGCTGCCTTATGAAGCTCAAATCCTCTTAGCTAGAACCTATCTGGAAACGGCGAACTCGGAGGCAGTGCTGTCTTTGCGTCAGGAATGGGTCCAAAGAGGGTATTCAACTGACCCCATTGATCTTTCCTTGCTGGAGTTGCTAACCGAGCAGGGGCGTTTTGGGCAGACTCTCCCGATATTGGAGGCGTTGGTTGTCCGTCAACCAGAGCAAGCTGAGTGGCATTACCGGCTGGGCTTGGTGTTGGCTGCTGAGTCACCGGCGCAAGCGATTGCGCCTTTACAACAAGCGGCTCAATTGGACGAAAGCTACCAACCTGAAGTAGCGGTGTTGTTGGAGCAGCTCGCTCAGCCTGCCTCTGAAGCCGCGTTATCGTACCTCTACGCGGGCAGGGGGCTGGCTTCCCTCGATGAATGGGCTTTAGCCCTCGTTGCTTTTCAACATGCCGTCGAGCAACGACCTGATTTTGCCGAAGCCTGGGCATATTTGGGCTTAGCTCGTTTGCGCCTTGCCCCTCCCTTGCCCTCTGGGGGGTTGCAAAAGCAGCCAATTGAAGAAGAAGAGCGACACCTTAGCCGTAGGAAGGAGGCACGCCCCGGCTTAGATGAAATTCGCTTTGCCCTGCAGCTCAGTCCTCATTCGCAGGTTGCCTTGGCATTTATGACCCTTTACTGGCAAGAAGTTGGCGATAGCCGCCTCGCTTTGCAGAGCGCCTCTCGGGCTTTCCAACTCTATCCCAATGATCTCAATGTCCGTTTGCAGTATGCTCAAGCACTGGCGCAAAGTGGGGATTTGGAGGCGGGTTGGAGAATCCTCAGCGAGTGGGTTAGGGCAAGCTCTGATACGGTAGCAGCCCGCAAGACGCTGGTTCTTTATTGTGTCCAATATGGTTTTCGGTTGCAGGAGGATGCTTTGGCATATGCTAAAGAGTTGGTTAGCCAGATGCCTAACGATGTCGAAAGCCTCGACCTGCTGGGGCAGGTTTACCTAGGCTTACAAGAATGGTCACAAGCTCAACAAACCTTTGAACGAGCCTTGAGTTTAGACGCAGCCTATGCGCCTGCTCTTCTGCACTTAGGGATGATTCATTTAGCCCAAGGGAATATTGCCATCGCCCGCGCTCAGTTTCAAAGGGTTGTTGCGGTATCGCCTTATTCACCCAGTGGCAAGCAGGCACAGCGTTATTTGGAAATTTACCTGCCGTGAGATTATTGGTTAAAGACTCGGTTTTCACTGACGATATAAGACAAAGGAGCTGAGATGAAAATCCGCTGGCTTTACGTAACCGTGTTGGGGCTATTGGTGGGTTTGAGTTGTAAACGCCACGTTGTTGGAGAGACAGTTCAACAATCGCAAAAGGACGCAACTGCGATTGTTGAAGGCAACGATAAAACTGCTTCCCTCACCCGTGGTTCTCCGTCATCCGATTTTGGTCTCTATCTGCCAATGGTCACCAACACGAGCGTGTGGCAGCCGCAAGCTGGTTTGAGTTGGCAATGGGATCTGAGCAGTGAGCGGCCGTCCACTTCGGTTGAGGCACAGGTCTATGATGTGGATTTGTATGTAGCTCAGGATATCTTAGATGAACTGAAGCGAAGAGGCGTCAAGTTAATTTGCTATATCTCTGTCGGTTCATGGGAAGAATGGCGTCCTGATGCAAACCTCTTTCCTCCTGAAGTGATCGGCAAGGATTATGAAGGGTGGGCGGGGGAAAAGTGGTTGGATATTCGTCAAATTGATCAACTCGCCCCCATCATGCAAGCTCGCCTGAACTTGTGCGCAGCCAAAGGGTTCGATGCAGTCGAGCCTGACAATATGGAGGTGAGCAGCAGCGACAGCGGCTTTCCAATTACACCTGACGATGAGCTTCGCTATGCCCTTTGGCTCGCCGAACAAGCTCATCAGCGCCGACTGGCAATTGGGATGAAAAACGCGCCGCACCTTGTCGGCGATCTTTTATCCACCTTTCAGTTTATCCTCACCGAGGACTGCTTTGCTCAGGACTGGTGTGAGCAGGTGAAACCCTTCGCGGAGAGCGGCAAGGCTGTCCTCGCAGCCGAATATATTGATGAATGGACAACAGCCCAATTTCAAGCCCAAGTCTGTCCGCAAGCCACCCAGTGGCGGTTCAGCGCAATTCTGAAAAAGCGAGATTTAGATGCTTGGCGGATCACTTGTCCTTGAAAATTGCCCTTGAATTCTCCGATTGCCTTGCCCCCTCGTTGCAGTCCGAGCAGGTTTTCGAGCGTTCGGCTAAGCTTTTGCAGAAAACGGGTTATAATCCCCTATAAGGTTGAAAATTTCTGGAACCAAGCAATACCGAATAGCGTTAAATAAACATCAACTTTTCCCGAAAGAGCCTGTCCGTTTGTTTGCCAGAGATGGAGAATGAGAGGTCCTCATGTCGAAACAAAACTTGCGTCCCTTCACTGCATTTGCCTTGCTCGCTCTTGTGAGCCTTGCCTGTGGCGTCAATTTTCCCGCAGCAGCACCGGTTAGCCCCCCAACGCAAGTGCCGGTAGAGATGATTTACACGGCTGCGGCTGAGACCCTAGCTGCACAACTGACGCAGAATGCGCCGCCAGAACTTCCCCCTACGGCAACCTTGCCGCCCGAAGTGGAGCCGCCCCAAGGCGGCGAACCGCCGGTGCCGACGTTTACCTTTACTCCGCTTTTCTCCGAAACCCCCACGGTGACGGCAACCATTCCCTTTACACCGACACCAACCCAACCGACCATCACCGCCCAACAAAACACCAACTGTCGTAAAGGGCCAGGCCCAATTTATGAAAGGGTTGGGGCGTTGAACATTGGTCAAACTGCATTGGTATACGGCCGCAACAGCACCTCCACGTGGTGGTATATTGAAAACCCCAGTCGGCCGGGCAGTTACTGCTGGGTCTGGGGTGGTTCAACAACGGTGAGCGGTGCGACCGTTGAACTGCCCGTCTATACCCCACCACCGCCGCCAGCCACACCGACAACCACTGTCCCCGCCAGCGGCATTGCCTTTGAAATCAGCTTTGTCGGTAAATTCAAGTGTAGTGGCGATTGGTACGCGTATTTTCGGGTCAAGAACAACGGAAACAAAGAAATTGAGTCGGTGGCAATTAAGATCACCAACGTTACTACAAATACCACCCTTTCCTCGACCAGCTATGACAATCCCTTCTTGAGCGGCACGGGCAAGTGTCCACCGGGTAATGATAACCTTGATGTCGGAGAAAGTGCCTATATTGCCGGATTCATCGGTAATGTACCGGCTAACAATCAACTCAAAGCCGGTATTACGCTTTGTGAGGATGAAGCCCTAGGTGGCAAGTGTGAGTTCAAAGCTGTTCGTTTCGTAGCCCCCTAATTTGGTACAATAGCACCCTAACCGGTAGAGAGAACGGTGTCAAACGCTTCCGTTTGCCGAGTTCTCTCTACTCGCCTTGTTTGCATCCCATGAACAGTAATTTATTTGCACGATTGCTCAAGGTGTATTGGCTGGTGGGGATTGTGGGCGGGCTAAGCGCCTGCAATATGCCGCGCGGGACAACAACGCCCTCCGCTGCAGATAGCGCCCTCCACACCGCAGCCGCTCAAACGGTCGTAGCTGAAATTCTACAAAACACCCTTTCCCCCGTTGCTTCGCCGCCTTTTTCTTTCCCTACTGCTACCCTGTTTCCAACGGCAATCCCTACCCTCACACCCTTGCCCCCCAGCCCTACGGCGACCGTTCCGCAACCAACCAACACGCCTCTGCCTTGCGATCGGGTGCGGTTTATCAAGGATGTCACCATTCCTGATAACACTGAAATCGAAGCCGGTAGCACCTTTGTCAAAACCTGGCGCTTGCAAAACGCCGGTGCGTGCACATGGTCGCCGCAGTATGCCCTCGTGCTGACCGGCGGAGAGCCGATGGGCAGCCCTGTCGCTGTGCCATTACCTCGATATGTTGCCAGCGGCGAAATGGTGGACGTTTCCGTGACCCTCACTGCTCCAGCAGTGGGCGGGACTTACCGCGCCGACTATAAATTGCGCAACGCCTCCAACATTGTCTTTGGGATTGGTGAGAAGAACGACCCGTTCTATGTGCAGATCAAAGTCCCTGCGGTTCGGGGAGTGGTCTTCGACTTTCTGGCGCAAGCCGCTCAGGCGGAATGGAAGAGCGGCACGGGCAACGTTTTCGAGACCAATCTAAATTTCGGGGGTAGTGACGAGGATATCAATGGGGTCGCCAAGCTTAAAGAAGGAGTGCGCTTGGAAAACGGAGCAACTT